>DATNMV010000072.1:0-3870 GCA_035602175.1 Allostellaceae bacterium | reverse complement strand
CACTTCACCCTGGTCGAGGTATGGAAAAGCCGCGCCGATTTCGATGCCTATACCGGCGCGCCGCACACCGCGAATTTTCGCGCCGCCATCGGCGCGATGCAGGGCGCGCTTTATGACGAGCGGCTCTATCGCGCCATCGATTAAGCGCGGCGAAGCGATTGCGGGTGGGATGGGTTTCTAGTCGAGCCCGGCCAGGCTGCGCGCGAAATCCTTGGCCACAAAAGGCCGCAGATCGTCCTCTTTTTCGCCGATGCCGATGAAATGCACCGGCAGCTGGAATTTCTCGGCCAGGGCCACCAGCACGCCGCCCTTTGCTGTGCCGTCGAGCTTGGTCATGGCGAGACCGGTGACGCCGACCATGTCGCGGAAGATCTCGACCTGGGCGAGCGCGTTCTGGCCGACCGTGGCATCGAGCACCAGCAGCACGGCGTGGGGCGCGGCCGGATCGGCCTTTTTCAGGACGCGGAGGATTTTCTGCAATTCCTCCATCAGCGTCGCCTTGTTGTGGAGCCGCCCGGCGGTGTCGATCAAGAGCGCGTCGGCGCTCTGCTTTTTCGCCAGCGCCAGCGCGTCGAAGGCGAGTCCCGCCGAGTCCGATCCGGCCGGGCGCGACACAACTTGCGCGCCGGTGCGCTCGCCCCAGATCTTCAACTGCTCGACCGCCGCCGCGCGGAAGGTGTCGCAGGCGGCGAGCACGACCGATTTGCCCTCGCCCTTGAGGCGCTTGGCGAGCTTGCCGATGGTGGTGGTCTTGCCGCCGCCATTGACGCCGACCACCAGCACGACGAATGGCCGCGCGGGCCCGAGCACGAAGGGCTGCTCGACGGCGTCGAGCGCGCGGGCGACCTCCTCGGCCAGCACCGCGCGCACGTCTTCGCCGCTGGCGTCCTTGTCGAGCCGGGTCTGGCGCAGGCGTTCGGTCACCTGCGAGGCCAGCTGGGTTCCGAGATCGGCGGCGATCAAAAGCTCCTCCAGCCCGTCGAGCGTCGCCTGGTCGAGCTTGCGTTTGGAAAGAATGCCGGAGATGCCCTCACTCAATCCCTTCGAGGAACGCGACAGCCCCGATTTGAGCCGGGCGAAGAGCGAGGATTCGCTCATGCCGCCTGGCCGAAAAGCCGCTCGGGCGAGGCGCCGGTGAGGCGCAGGCGCAGGATTTCGCCAGGCAGGCCGCCCTCAAACGCCACCGGCGCGTAATGCTCGCAACGCCCGAAGCCGGGCTTTTCCACCAGCACCTGGGCATCGCCGCCGACGCGCGCGGCGAGCGAGTGGGCGAGCGCGACGGCGCCGGCCGCGCGCAGATGGGAAGCGCGCTCCTTCACCAGGGCGCGCGGCGATTGCGGCATGCGCGCGGCGGGGGTGCCGGACCTGGGGCTGAACGGAAAGACATGGAGGTAATCGAGCCCGGCCTCGCCGACGAGATCGAGCGTGTTCCGGAACATGGCCTCGCTCTCGGTCGGGAAACCGGCGATGAGATCGGCGCCCAGCGCCACGCCGGGACGGAGATCGCGCGCGCGCCGGCAGGCTTCGAGCACATCCGCGCGCGAATGGCGGCGCTTCATGCGCTTCAAGACCAGATCGTCGCCCGATTGGATCGAGAGATGGAGATGGGGCATCAGCCGCGGCTCCTCGGCGATCAAGCGCCACAATTCGCCGTCGATCGCCGCCGGGTCGAGCGAGGACAGCCGCAGGCGTTCGAGATCCGGCACCAAAGCCAGCAGCCGGCGCACCAAGGAGCCGAGCGCGGGCTTACCCGGCAGATCGGCGCCATAAGAGGCCAGATCCACGCCGGTGAGCACGATCTCGCGATAGCCCTTTGCCGCCAAGGCGCGCGCCGAGGCCACCACCGCGCCCGCCGGCACCGAGCGGCTGGGCCCGCGGCCGAAGGGAATGACGCAGAAGGTGCAGCGATGGTCGCAGCCCTGCTGCACTTCGAGAAACGCCCGGGCCTGATGGTTGAAACCGTCGACAAAATGCGCGGCGGTTTCTTTCACCCGCATGATGTCGCCGACCGCGACGCGCGCTTGGGGCGCACGCCAGCTTTCGGCCTTCAGCTTTTCCGCGTTGCCCAGCACCAGATCGATCTCGCCCATGGCGGCATATGCCAAGGGATCGATCTGCGCGGCGCAGCCGGTGACGATGATGCGCGCGCCGGGGCGTTCGCGCCGGGCGCGGCGGATGGCCTGGCGCGCCTGGCGCTCGGCCTCGGCGGTGACCGCGCAGGTGTTGAATATCACCGCGTCTTCGAGCCCGGCGGCCACGGCGTGGCCGCGCATCACCTCCGATTCGAAGGCGTTCAGGCGGCAGCCGAAGGTGACGATCTCGATTCCGGCCATGCTCACCCCGGCAAGAGCGAAGGATCGATCGCGCCGCTGAAGCTCACCGCCACCGGGCCGGTCATCAGCACGTGATCGTCGGCGCGCCATTCGATCGCGAGCGCGCCGCCATCGGCGACGATCTCGGCTTGGCGCGAGGCTAGGCCGCGGCGATGCGCCGCCACCAGCGCGGCGCAGGCGCCGGTGCCGCAGGCGGGCGTCAATCCGGCGCCGCGTTCCCACACCCGCAGCCGGATCTTGGCGGGCGATATCACCTGCGCCACGCCGATATTGGCGCGCTTGGGAAAGAGCTTGTCGTGTTCCAAAGCCGGGCCGAGATCGGCCAGATCGATCGCGGTAACGTCGCTCACGAAGAAGGTCGCATGCGGATTGCCCATGCTGGTGGCGGCGGCGTCGGACAAGGGGCCGAGCGACAGCGGCAGGTGATCGGTGTCGCAGTCACGCGCCAGCGGGATGTCGCGCCAGGACCAGCGCGGCTTGCCCATGTCGACCGCGACCCGGTCCTTGCCCGCCGCGCGCGCCTCGATCAGCCCGGCTTCGGTTTCAAGCGTGATCGAATCCTTGCCGCTTTCGCGCATCAGCAACGCGCCGATGCAGCGCGCGGCGTTGCCGCAGGCCTCGACCTCTCCGCCGTCGGCGTTGCGGATGCGCAGCAGCGCGGCGGCGTGCTTGTCGCGCGGCTGTTCGATGACAATGAGCTGGTCGCAGCCGATGCCGGTGTGCCGCGCGGCGATGGCGGCGGCCTGGCGGTCGTCGAGCGCGATGGCATGGGCGCGGGCGTCGAGCACGACGAAGTCGTTGCCGAGGCCGTGCATCTTGACGAAGGGCGTGCCGCGCATGGACAGGGATATAGGCAACCCACCGCGGCCTGTAAATGAAGTAAGGGGCGGAACCCTTCCGGGCCCCGCCCCTCGCCCCACGCATCACTCGGGGTCGAAAACGATCAGTGATTGACGGTCGCGTTGCCGGTGACGCTGGCCGCCGGGCTGCCGCCGCTCGCGGGCTGCGGAGCCTGGACCTGCTGCTTCAGCTGGCTTTGCTTGGCCTGTTTCTGGCCCACGGTCTTTTTCTGCGCGATCTTGTGGCTCTTCTGAGCGTTGGTCTTGAGGTTGGCGTTCGCCTTGGCCGCCGGGGCGGCGACCGAGGTGCTGGCGCTCGAGGCCGGGGTGGGCGCGGTGGCGGGAGTCATGGAATCCGCCAGCGCCGGCAGAGCGGCGAAGGCGAGAACGAAAGCCGCGACGGCGGCCCTGGTGGTGAGGTTACGGATCATGGTGAGGACATCCTCTAGGTTGCTCTCGGTTGGCGGGCCCGGGATCGGGACCCGCGCGAGAACAACGCCGCCCTCTCGCCTGCCGTTCCACGGCAAAGCGGTGATCTTGTGGTGGCGGGACCAAGGCAAAGGTTGCGCGGTTGACAGAAATCGGTCCGGACCTTAACGTCCGCCCCGTTTCAAGGGATTCATGCCCTTCCGCCCCCGAGGGGGCAGGCCGGTCCGCGAGTGTCGCGCGCTGGCCCGTTCGGCTTTTGCGCGGGTTTA
>DATNMV010000071.1:0-3053 GCA_035602175.1 Allostellaceae bacterium | reverse complement strand
GCGCTTGGCGACGCGCGCGCTCACGAAGTGCGAAACGTCGCCGCCCAGCATGCCGATCTCCTTGACGAAGCGCGAGGAGATGAATTGGAAGCGGTCCGACGCCATGAGGAACATGGTTTCGACCTGCGGATTGAGGCGGCTGTTCATGCCCGCCATCTGAAATTCGTATTCAAAGTCGGAAACCGCGCGCAGGCCGCGAATGATGGTTGCGGCGCCGTTTTCGACCGCGAAGTTCATCAACAGCGTTTCGAACGGCTTGACCGTGATGCGCTTCTTGGCGGCATCGGGCAGATGCGCGACCTCTTCCTTGACGATGGCCACCCGTTCATCGGTCGAGAACAGCGGACCCTTGCCGGCATTGCGCGCCACGCCGATTACCAGCCGGTCGACCAGCTTGGTCGCGCGCAGGATGATGTCCACATGCCCGTTGGTGATCGGATCGAAGGTGCCGGGATAGACCCCGATGCGTTCGCTCATCACTTGCCCCCTTCGTCGCCGTTCTCGGCCTCGGCCAGCCGCGCCACCGAAACCACCCGCTCGCCCTCGTCGAGCTTGAACACCACCACGCCGCCGCTGCCGCGCCGCCGGATGCTGATGTCCTCGACCGGCGTGCGGATGACGGTGCCGCCATTGGTCACCAGCATGATCTGATCGTGCTCGCGCACGGGGAAGACGGCAACGGTCGTGCCTTGGCCCTTGCCCGGCTTGAGATTGTCGATGCCCTGCCCGCCGCGGCCGGTGATGCGGTAATCATAGGCCGAGCAGCGCTTGCCGTAACCCTTCTCGGTGATGCTGAGGAGGAATTCCTCGCGCGCCGCCATTTCATTGAACTGCTTCTCGGTGATGGCGACGGCGGCCGTCTCCTCCTCGTCCGTATCCTCGTCCTCCTCTTCGCCGCGCCGGCGGCGGTTCGCCTCTTTGACATAGGCGGCACGCAATCCCGATTCAGCCTCCTCGTGGCGCAGGATGGACATGGAGAACACCTCGTCGCCCTTGGCGAGCTTGACGCCGCGCACGCCGACCGAGGAGCGGCTGGAAAACACGCGCACGTCCTCGGACGGGAAGCGGATCACCTTGCCGTTGCGCATGGCCAGCAGGATGTCGTCCTTGGCCGTGCAGATCGCGGCGGCGATCAGCCGGTCTTCGGCGTCTTCGCCCTCGAATTTCATCGCGATCTTGCCGTTGGCGTTGACGTGCTCGAAATCGTCGAGCGCGTTGCGCCGCACGTAACCGCGCGCGGTCGCAAACACCACGGTCATATCCTTGCTCGCCTTGTCTTCCTCGGGCATGGGCATGACGGTGGAAATGCTCTCGCCCTGCGCCAGATTGGGAAGCAGATTCACCATCGCCTTGCCGCGCGCTTGCGGCGTGGCCAGCGGCAGGAGATGAACCTTCAGCCGGTAGACGCGGCCGGTCGAGGTGAAGAACAGCACCGGCGCGTGGGTCGAGGCGACGAAGACCTGGCTGACGAAATCCTCCTCGCGGATCGCCATGCCGGCGCGGCCGCGGCCGCCGCGGCGCTGCGCGCGGTATGTCGACAGCGGCACGCGCTTGATGTAGCCGGCGTGGCTGACCGTCACCACCATGTCCTCGCGCTGGATCAGATCCTCGACGTCGGCCTCGGCCGAGGAATCCTCGATCACGGTGCGGCGCTTGTCGGCGAATTGCTCCTTGACCGCCTTGAGCTCAGTGCGCACCACGTCCAGCAATTTCGGACGCGAGCCCAGGATGTCGAGATAGGTTTTGATCTCGGCGACGATGCCCGTGAGATCCTCGGCGATCTTGTCGCGCTCGAGCCCGGTCAGGCGTTGCAGGCGCAGTTCCAGGATCGCCTTGGCCTGCTCTTCCGACAGCTTGTAGGTCTTGTCCGAGGCGAGGCGCGAGCGCCCTTCCTCCTCGATCAACCCGACAAGCGCAGCGACCGACGACGCCGGCCAGGAGCGGGCCGTCAGCGCCTCGCGCGCGGCGTTGGGATCCTTGGCCTTGCGGATCAATTCGATCACCGGATCGATATTGGCCACCGCCACCGCGAGACCAAGGAGGATATGCGCCTTGCCGCGCGCCTGGCCGAGCAGATAGACCGTACGCTTGGTCACCACCTCCTCGCGGAAGGCGACGAAGGCGGTGATGATGTCCTTCAAATTCATCAGCAGCGGCCGGCCGCCGTCGAGCGCCAGCATGTTGACGCCGAAGCTGGTTTCCAGCGGCGTGTGGCGATAGAGCTGGTTCAGCACCACCTCGGCCTGGGCGGTGCGCTGCAATTCCACCACCACGCGCACGCCGTCGCGGTCGCTCTCGTCGCGCAAATCACCGATGCCATCGATCTGCTTCTCGCGCACCAGCTCTGCGATGCGCTCGATCATGCGCGCCTTGTTGACCTGGTACGGAACCTCGGTGATGACGATGGCTTCGCGGTCCTTGCGCAGCTGCTCGATCGTCGCCTTGCCGCGGATGACGATCGAGCCGCGCCCGGTCTGATAAGCGCTGACGATTCCGGCACGGCCCATGATCAGGCCGCCGGTGGGGAAATCCGGCCCCGGCACGAGTTTGATGAGCGCGTCGATCGAGATCATCGGATCGTCGATATAGGCGAGGCAGGCGTCGATCACCTCGCCCAGATTATGGGTCGGGATGTTGGTCGCCATGCCGACGGCGATGCCGGCGGCGCCGTTGACCAGCAGATTGGGAAAGCGCGCCGGCAGAACCTTCGGCTCGAGGAAGCTGCCGTCGTAATTGGGCTGGAAATCGACGGTTTCCTTGTCGATATCGTCCAACAGCGCGTCGGCGGCGCGCGACAGCCGCGCCTCGGTGTAGCGCATCGCCGCCGCCGGATCGCCATCCATCGAGCCGTAATTGCCCTGCCCGTCGATGAGCGGCACGCGCAGGGCGAAATCCTGCGCCATGCGCACCATCGCGTCGTAGATCGCGAGATCGCCGTGCGGATGATATTTGCCCATCACCTCGCCGACCACGCGGGCCGATTTGTGGAAGCCGCGGTTCCAATCGTAGCCGCCTTCCTTCATGGCATAGAGGATGCGGCGATGAACCGGCTT
>DATNMV010000070.1:0-2542 GCA_035602175.1 Allostellaceae bacterium | reverse complement strand
AGTCGTTTCCATACATTCATCTCACCGGCGGCCAGGATTTTCCGCAACTGGCCAAGCATCGCGGCGCGCGCGGACCGAGCGGCGATTATTTCGGACCCTTCGCCTCCGCCGGCGCGGTCAACCGTACCCTGATCGCGTTGCAGCGCGCCTTCCTGCTGCGCTCCTGCTCCGACAGCGTGTTTTCGAGCCGCACCCGCCCCTGCCTGCTCTACCAGATCAAGCGCTGCAGCGCGCCCTGCACCGGCCGCATCGACAAGGAGGGCTATGCCAGGCTGCTCGACGAGGCGCGGGAATTCCTTTCCGGCCGCAGCCAACAGGTGCAGAAGCGCCTTGCCAAGCGCATGCAGGAATTGTCCGACCATCGCGAATACGAGGGCGCGGCCGCCATCCGCGACCGCATCCGCGCGCTGACGCAAGTCCAGGGCCGCCAGGACATCAATCTCGAAGGGCTGGGCGACGCCGACGTGGTGGCGTTGCATCAGGCGGGCGGCGATTCCTCGATCCAGGTGTTCTTCTTCCGCGGCGGCCAGAACTGGGGCAATCGCGCCTATTTCCCGAGCCACGCCCGGAATCTGGAACCGGACGAGGTGATGGGCGCCTTCCTCGGCCAGTTCTACGACAACAAGCCGGCCCCGCCCTTGATCCTCGCCAGCCACGCGCCCGTCGAGCAGGCCCTGCTGGCCGAGGCGCTCGCTTCGCGCGCCGGCCACAAGGTGGAGATCCAGACGCCGAACCGGGGCGACAAGCGCAAGCTGGTCGAGGCGGCGTTGTTCAACGCGCGCGAGGCGCTGGGCCGCAGGCTGGCCGAAAGCTCGGCGCAGCTGAAGCTGCTGGAAGGCGTGGGCCAGGTCTTCGGTCTCGACGGGCCGCCGCAACGCATCGAGGTCTACGACAACAGCCACATCCAGGGCGCGCACGCGGTCGGCGCCATGATCGTCGCCGGGCCGGAAGGCTTCACGAAGAACGCCTACCGCAAATTCACCATCAAGGAGAAGATCGCGCCGGGTGACGATTACGCCATGATGCGCGAAGTGCTCGGCCGCCGCTTCGCCCGGGCCTTAAAGGAAAGCCCGGAACGCGAGGGCTTTCCCGATCTGGTGCTGATCGACGGGGGCCTGGGCCAGCTCAACGCCGCGCGCCAGGTGATGGCCGATCTGGGCGTCGCCGACGTGCCCCTGGTCGCGGTCGCCAAGGGACCGGACCGCAATGCCGGGCGCGAGCGGTTTTTCCAATACGGCAAGGAGCCCCTGTCGCTCGAAGCCCGGGACCCGGTGCTGTATTTCCTGCAGCGGCTCCGGGACGAGGCGCACCGCTTCGCCATCGGCGCCCACCGCCAGAAGCGCGTCAAGGCCATAGGATCCTCGCCTTTGGACGAGATCGCCGGCATCGGCGCCTCGCGCAAGAAGGCGCTCTTGCACCATTTCGGCTCGGCGCGCGCGGTGGCGGCGGCCGGGCTGGCCGATCTCGAGCGTGTTCAGGGCATTAGTAAAATTATCGCAAAAAAGATTTATGACCATTTCCATGCCGAGGGCTAAACTCGGCCCAACCCTGGAGTTCTGGGGCGCCGGGGTCCCTTCAACCGCCGGCGCCGGATTGACATGCTGACCACGCTGCCCAATCTCCTCACCCTGTCGCGCATCGCCGCGATTCCGCTGGTGATCGCGACTTTCTACATGGCCCCGCCGACCGGGCCGTGGCTCGGTTGCGTCATCTTTTCCCTCGCCGGGCTGACCGACTGGCTCGACGGCAAGGTCGCCCGCGCCTGGGAACAGCAAACGGAGCTCGGCCGCTTCCTCGACCCGATCGCCGACAAGCTGCTGGTCGCCACCACCTTGTTCATGCTGGCGGTGTTCGACCGCTTCTCGGATTTCGCCGTGTTTCCCGCGCTGGTGATCCTGATGCGCGAAATCCTGGTCTCGGGCCTGCGCGAACATCTGGCGCGCATGCAGGTGCGCATGCCGGTGTCGCGGCTGGCCAAGTGGAAGACCTTTATCCAGCTGTTGTCGATCGGCGTGCTGCTGGTGGGCGACTCCGGGCCGTCCTGGCTGCCGGTGCGCATCATCGGCGAGGCGATGCTGTGGTGCGCGGCCGCGCTCACGGTCAAGACCGGCTACGATTACCTCCATGCCGGGCTCATTCACATCAACCGCCCGGTACCGAAAACGCCGTCGATCAAGACGGCAAATCCCGGCAACGCGGCGTGACACGCATGCGGGTTTTCGGCCTCGCCGGCTGGAGCGGCAGCGGCAAGACCACCCTGCTCACCCAATTGCTGCCGGCGCTGATCGCCCAGGGGTTGTCGGTTTCGACCGTCAAGCACGCGCATCACGAATTCGATGTCGATCAGCCCGGCAAGGATTCCTGGCGCCACCGCCAGCAGGGCGCGACCGAGGTAATGGTGGCTTCGTCGCGGCGCTGGGCGCTGATGCACGAACATCGCAAAGATCGCGAGCCGGGGCTGGACGCGCTGTTGAAGCACATGACGCCGGTCGACCTGGTGCTGGTCGAGGGCTTCAAGGAGGGCGATTTCCCCAAGCTCGAG
>DATNMV010000069.1:0-2114 GCA_035602175.1 Allostellaceae bacterium | reverse complement strand
GACGACGAATTCGTGCGCCACAAGATGCTCGACGCGCTGGGCGACCTCTATCTCGCCGGCGGCGCGCTGCTGGGCCAGTTTCGCGGCGTGCGTTCGGGCCACGCGCTGAACCGCCAGCTGCTGGCGGCCTTGTTCGCCGACGCCTCGGCCTGGTGCTATGCCGGCATGAAGGTCGAGCGCATCCGCGAAGCCGCCGTCGCCTGAGACCGCGACTCGGCTGAATCCCTGGGGATTCGCCGCTTTTTCCGCCTCCCGCTTCGTTGTTGGCCCGGCTCCCGCCATGCTATAAGGGCAGCCGTGAACTTCCTCGGATTCCATGTCACGTTCCGATCCACGGCGCCGCGCCTCGTCGCGATTGTCGCCGTCTGCCTGCTGGCAGCCTGCAGCAGCAACAAGGACAAGGACAAATACGTCGAGCGGCCGGTCGAGGAACTCTACAACACGGCCATGGACCAGCTCGCCAACGGGGATTACGCCAAGGCGTCGACCACCTTCGACGAAGTCGATCAGCAGCATCCTTATTCCGTCTGGGCGACCAAGGCGCAGCTCATGTCCGCCTACGCGCTCTACCAGGCCAATAAATACGACGAATCGATCATCGCCGCCGACCGCTTCATCCAGCTCCATCCCGGCCACCGCGACGTCGCCTACGCCTATTACCTGAAGGCGCTCGATTATTACATCCAGATCGAGGATGTCGGGCGCGACCAGAAGACGACGCAGCAGGCCCTCAACGCGCTGGCCGAGGTGGTGCGGCGCTTCCCGGATTCGCGCTACGCGCGCGACGCGCGGCTCAAGATCGATCTGGCGCGCGACCATCTCGCCGGCAAGGAGATGGAAATCGGCCGCTGGTACGAGAAGCGCGGCCTTTATCTCTCCGCCATCAACCGCTTCAAGGTCGTGGTCGACCAGTATCAGACCACCACCCACGCGCCCGAGGCGCTGGAACGGCTGACCGAATGCTATCTCGCGCTCGGCCTCAAGGACGAGGCGCAAAAGACCGCCGCGGTGCTGGGCTACAATTATCCCGGCAGTTCCTGGTACGAAGCGACCTATGTGCTGGTGACCGGGCAGAAGCCGCAGCAGGCGGTGGCGTCCGACGGCAAGCAAACCGACAACGCCCAACCGGGCTGGTTCGGCCGAGTCTTCCACTCGATCTTCTAGATCTTATAGCCGCCCGACTCCGCCTTGCAGGGCCGAGGCTGGCCTGGCGCGCGCGGCGCGGCTATCATCGCGCCCGATGCTGCTGGGACTTTCCATCCGCGACGTGGTGCTGATCGACAAGCTCGATTTGTCGTTCCGGCCGGGGCTGTGCGTGCTCACCGGCGAGACCGGCGCCGGCAAGTCGATCCTGCTTGATGCCTTGGGGCTCGCCTTGGGCGTGCGCGCGGAATCGGGGCTGGTGCGCCACGGCGCCGAGCAGGCGGTCGTCAGCGCCGAATTCGCGCTGCCCCGCAGCCATCCGGCGCGCGCGCTTTTGTCCCAGGCGGGCATCGACGCGCCGGGCGTCAGCCTGGTGCTGCGCCGCGTGGTCGACAGCGGCGGCCGCAGCCGCGCCTTCATCGACGACCAGCCGGTCAGCATCGGCCTGTTGCGCCAGGCGGGCGAGGCGCTGGTCGAGATCGAGGCGCAGTTTGCTCAGCGGGGATTGCTTGATCCCGCAACCCACCGCGAGGCGCTCGACGCCTATGGCGTCGCCGCCGCCGACACCAAGGCCCTGGCCGTGGCCTGGAATGCCTGGCGCGAAATGCAGAAAGCACACGAAGAGGCGGCCGAGCGCCTGGCGCGCGCCCGCGCCGACGAGGAATTCCTGCGCCACGCACTCAAGGAACTGGAGGCGCTCGAGCCCAAGCCGGGGGAAGAAAACACCCTGGCCGAGGAGCGCGCCTTGCTGATGAACCGCGAACGCCTCAACGAGGCCTTGGAGGGGGCGCTGGCCGAGCTTACGGGCGAGCGCGGCGGCGAGCGCGCGATCAACGCCGCGACACGATATCTCGAGCGGCTCCAGGACAAGGCCGCCGGACGGCTCGACGCCGCGCTCGGCGCGCTGGAACGGGCATCGGTCGAGACGCGCGAGGCGATCGGTGAGATCGAAGGCGCCTTGCGCGACCTCG
>DATNMV010000068.1:0-6703 GCA_035602175.1 Allostellaceae bacterium | reverse complement strand
CAGGAACAGCACCGCCAGGATGATGAAAACGCCCATCGGCAAAAGCCAGTGCCGGGTCGCGTCGGACAGCGTGTCCTGCAACAGCACCAGGACGAAGGCGCCGAGGATGGGGCCGTAGAGCGTGCCCATGCCGCCCAATATTACCATCATCAGCGCGAGGCCGGAGAGCCGCCAGCCGAACAGATCGGGATTGACGAAGCCGAACTGCGCGGCGTCGAGATATCCCGCAAGCCCGGCCAGCGCCCCGGCCAGCGCGAAGGCGGCGAGCTTGTAGCCGAAGGTCGAAAATCCCAGCGAGCGCATGCGCTGTTCGTTGCCGCGGATGCCCAGCAAGGCGCGGCCGAATAGCGTGCCGATCAGACCGCGCAGCAGCAGATAAGTCGCCGCCATCGCCGCCAAAGCGACGTAATAGAACTGCGCCGCGTCGCCGAGGTTGAACAACCCGCTCACCGGCTTCACATAGATGTAGACGCCGTCCGAACCGCCGAAGAATTTCGAGCCGGTGGCGAAATAGAAGAACATCTGCGCGAAGGCCAGCGTCACCATGATGAAATAGACGCCGGAGCAGCGCAGCACCAGCAGCCCGACCGCCAGCGCGGCCAGCGCCGCCGCCGCCATCGCCGCCGGCAGGCTGAGCCAGAAATTGGCCGCTGCGTATTGCGGCGAAAGCCACCACAGCATGTAGGCGCCGATGCCGAAAAAGGCGGCGTGGCCGAAGCTCACGAGGCCGGCATAGCCCACCAGCAGGTCGAGGCTCATGGCGAACACCGCCATGATCATGATCTTGGCGAACAGCTGGAGATAGAACTTGGCCCCCAGCAGCGGAAACAGCACCAGCGCGACCAGCCCCAGCGCCAAGAGCGCGGTTTCGACGGGGGCGCGGGTCTTCATCGGGCGTTCCCGCCGAACAACCCGGCCGGACGCCACAGCAGCACCGCCGCCATCAGCACATAGACCGTCATGCCGGCCAATTGCGGCGCGAACACCTGGCCGAAAGTGTCGGCGAGGCCGATCAGCAGCGAGCCCAGAAACGCGCCCTTGATCGAGCCGATGCCGCCGATCACCACCACGACGAAGGAAATGATCAGGATCTGATTGCCCATGCCGGGAAAGACCGAGGCCACCGGCACGGCGATCATGCCGGCGAAGGCGGCCAACGCCACGCCGAGCGCGAACACCGCGCGATAGATCCAGGCGATGTCGATGCCGAGCGATTGCACCATCTCGCGGTTGGTCGCTCCGGCGCGGATCGCCATGCCGAGCCGGGTTTTCTGGATGAGCAGCCACAATCCGCCGGCGATAACGAGGCACATCGCCGACATGAAGAGGCGATAGGCCGGGTAGCTCAGCGCGCCGGTCAGATGGATCGAGAAATCGAGTACGCGCGGCAAGGCCACGCCGTGCACGTCGTCGCCGAACACCAGGCTGCGCATCTCCTCCAGCGCCAGGATCAGCCCGTAAGTGAGCAGCACCTGATAGAGGTGGTCGCGCGCGTAAAGCGGGCGGAAGAGCAGCGCCTCGAGCGCCAGGCCGAAGATCACCGCCAGCGGCATCGCCAGCAGAACGGCGAAAAACAAATTCCCGGTGAGCCGGGTCAGCGCATAGGCGAGATAGGCCCCCAGCATGTAGAAGCTGCCATGGGCGAGGTTGATCACGCCCATGATGCCAAAGACCAGCGTCAGCCCGCTCGCTACCAGGAAAAGCAGCAGCCCCTCCTGGACGCCGTTCAGCACCTGGATGAGGAAAAAGACCAAGCTGTCGGACATCGGCAATCAGCTATCAGCCCGAACGGAAAAAGGCAAAGGACCGAAGCCGATCGCCGCCCGCCTCACGCCATGCTGCAGCCGGTGGCCGGGTCGGCCAGGCCCTTGACCGCGACGCGGACGAACAGGTTCTGCAGCCCCGTGGCCTTGCGCAGATAGATGTCCTGGACCGGGTTGTGCGCCTTGGAGAGGGTGAACCGGCCGCGCGGGCTGTTGAACACCGTCTTCTCCATCGCGCCGACCAGCGCCGCGCGCGCCTTGACGTCGCCCTTGACCGCCGCCAGGCCCGAGATCAGCAGCGTGCCGGTGTCGTAGCCCTGCACCGCATAGACGTCGGCGTCGCGGGTCGCCGCCTTCTTGAAGGCCTCGCGGAAGGACTTGTCCTTGGGGAAGGGCAGCCCGTCGGCGTAGTGAAGGGTGGTCTCCAGCCCTTGGGCGGAATCGCCCTGGGCTTCCAGCGTCCCGTCGGTCAGGAAACCGGGGCCGACCAGCGGGATCGAGCTGCCGAGTCCCGCGCCGGCGTAGTCCTTGACGAACTTGACCGCGCCGCCGCCGGCGAAGAAGGCATAGACCACGTCGGGCTTGGTCGCCGCGATCTCGGTCAGCAAAGGCTGGAACTCGACATTGGGGAAGGGCAGAAACAGCTGCTTGACGGTCTGGCCGCCGCCCTCGGCGAAGCCCTGGGAAAAGGCATCGGTCGATTCCTTGCCGGCCGCGTAGTCCCAGGAAATCACCGCCGCGGTCTTGCGTCCCTCGGAAGCGGCCACCTTGCCCATGGCGTAGGCCGGCTGCCAGTTGGAGAACGAGGTGCGGAAGATGTTGGGCGCGCACAGCGCGCCAGTGGCCGCGCCGACGCCGCCATTGGGGATGATCAGCATGGTGTCGGTGTCGCGCGCCACCTTGACCATCGCCATCACCACGCCCGAATGCACCGTGCCGATCATGAAATCGACCTTGGAGCCGGTGACCAGCTTGTTGGCGTTGTCGGCGCCCTTGGACGGATCGGATTCGTCGTCGAGCGTGATGTATTCGACGGCGCGGCCGCCCAGCCTGCCGCCCTTCTCGTTGATCGCCAGACGCAGCGCGTCGTCGATGTTCTTGCCCAGCGCGGTATAGGTCCCGGTATAGGGCAGCATCAATCCCAGCCGGAGCTTGGCCTGCTGGCCGATGGCGAAACGCGCCGGCAGAAAGCTCGCCGCCGCGGCCGCGCCCGCGCCCGCCGCCAATCCCTTCAGCACGCGCCGGCGACCGGCGCTGGTGGTTTCGATGGTCATGGTCCTATCCCCTTTATGACGGTTCAGTTTCCTTCGCGCAGGCGCAGTTTGAAGCGCTGGATCTTGCCGGTGGCGGTCTTGGGCAGCTCGCCGGTGAATTCGATCCAGCGCGGATATTTGTAAGGCGCCAGGCGCGCCTTGACGTGCTCCTGGAGCGCCGCCGCCAGTTCGGGCGAGCCGCTCTTGCCCGGCTTCAGCACGACGAAGGCCTTGGGCTTGACCAGCCGGTCTTCGTCGAAGCATCCGATCACCGCCGCTTCCAGCACGTCCGGATGGGTGGCGAGGGCGCCCTCCACTTCAAAGGGCGAGACATAGATGCCGCCGACCTTGAGCATGTCGTCGGTGCGGCCGCAATAGGTGTAATAGCCCCCGGCGTCGCGCATGTATTTGTCGCCGCTGCGGGTCCAGCGCCCGAGGAAGGTGTCGCGGCTCTTGTCGCGGTTGTTCCAGTAAAAGGCGGCGCTGGTCGGGCCCGAAACCTGGAGCTCGCCGATCTCGCCGTCCTTGACGGGCTTGCCCTCCTCGTCCAAAAGCCGCAGCTCGTAGCCCGGCACCGGCTTGCCGGTCGAGCCGTAACGGATTTCGCCCGGGCGCGCGGACAGGAAGATGTGCAGCATCTCGGTCGAGCCGAGGCCGTCGAGAATTTCGACGTCGAAATGTTTGGTCCAGCGCTTGCCGATATCCTCGGGCAGGGCCTCGCCGGCGGACACGCAGCGCCGCAGCGTGACCTCGCCGCGCCGGGGCAGATCGGGGCTCGCGAGCATGGCGGCATAGAGCGTCGGCACGCCGTAGAAGATGGTCGGCTGCTTTTCCTTCAGGATGCGGGCCACCGCCAACGGCGAAGGCCGCTCGGCCAGCAGCACCGAAGTCGCGCCCACCGTCAGCGGAAATGTGAGCGCGTTGCCCAGACCGTAGGCGAAGAACAGCTTCGCCGCCGAGAACACCACGTCGTTCTCGCGGATGCCGAGCACCGGCTTGGCGTAGAGCTCGGAGGTCAGGATCAGATGCGAATGCAGATGCACCGCGCCCTTGGGCGCGCCGGTCGAGCCCGAAGAATAAAGCCAGAAGCAGGCATCGTCGCAACTGGTGGCGGCCGCCTTGGCGTCGGGCCCGGCTTCGGCCAGCAGCTGGGAAAAATGCAGGCGGCCCGCCGGGGCGTTCGCGCCCGAGACGATCACGTGTTGCAATGCCTTTTGGCCGGCCAGCACCGGCGCCAGGCGCTCGTAAAGCGCGTCGGAAACGATCAGCGCGCGGGCGCGGCTGTCGCGCAGCATGAAGTCGTAATCGGCGGATGTCAGCAGCGTGTTGACCGGCACCGGCACGATCCCGGCCTTGATCGCGCCGAGAAAGGCCACCGGGAAATCGACCGTGTCGAGCAGGCACAGCAGCACGCGGTTTTCGGGCTCGATACCGAGCTTGCGCAGCGCGTTGGCGGCGCGGTCGACGCGTTCGGCGAGCTGCGCGTAACTCAGGCTTTCGCGGTCGTCGATGAATGCGGTTTTCCGCCCGCGCCCGGCCTTGAGGTGGCGCTCGACCAGATCGACCGCGGCGTTGTAATCGCGCGGAATGGAAACCTGCGGCGCGGCCGCAGCCAGGCCATCGGCGGACAAGGCGACCTCCCTGGGAACAGCCCGGTTACGGGGCTTTTTCGCGTTTCTCCGGATGTTTGGCGAGGGCGGGGGCGGCGTCAAGCCCTAAGCGCCGCCCGGGCCTGGCTGCGGCACCGCACCCGGCCGCCGTCCGCGCGGCTTCAACGCCAGCGCGCGCTTTTCCACCAGATGCCAGGACAGCAAGGCGAGCGCCGCCGCCACCGGCAGCGACAACGCGAACACCTTCTCCCAGGGCGCCTGCCCGCCCGAAAGCCGCACCACGGTCTGCTCCACCGGCCAGCCGTAAATATAAAGCCCGTAGGAGAGATCGCCCCAGCGTGCCGCCGGCACCGCCGGCAGGCGCTTTTCCAGCGCCAGATAGATCACCAGATAGCCGCCGAAGAGCGGGAACAGCAGCACGAACAGATGAAACGCCGCGCTCGCCGCCAGACCCGCCGCGGCGGCAAGCGCGATCGCGGGATGGAAAATGCCGCTGTCCTTGAGACGGTAAAGCGCCATGCCGGATGCAAAGAACGGCAGCAGCCAGCCGGCGCTCGGCAGCACGCCGTCGATCGATGTCGTGTCGAACCACACGCACACCATGCCGGCGACGATGAGCAACGCGATCGCCGGCATGCGGATGAGCCGCGCCATGCCGAGCACGCAGACCATGAGATACATCAGCACTTCGCAGGGCAGCGTCCATAACGGCCCGTCCACCACCGCCCCGGCGGGAAAGCCGCTGAACCGCACCCCCGGCAGGGAATTCTGGTCGGCGTCCATCAGCAGGTTCCAGATCACGTAACGCCAGGTGTCGGGATGACGGAAATAATCGCTTACCGGCAGGACCGAGACGAACGGCCCCAGCACCAGCGCCGAGAGCAGCAGGCAGGCGGCGAGGCCGGGATAGATCCGGAGCGCGCGCTTCGCCAGGAAACGCGGCGCCGAGCCGGTCTGATCGAAGCTCATGGTGACGAGAAAGCCGCTGATGACGAAGAACACGAACACGCCGACCACGCCCAGGATGGTCTGGCCGCCGGTCAGCCGCATCAGCGGCTCGATGTCCTGCCTGCCCTCGCCCAGCAGGAAGGCGTGGGAGAAGATCACCGACAGCGCCGCCAGCAGGCGCAACAGGTCGAAATTATTCCGCCGGTCCATGCCCCTTTGTCCCGCGGCCCACAATGGGGCGAAGCTGCGTTCTGTCAATCGCGATGCGCGCGGACGGGCTCGCGAACCGGGCTTGGCTTATTCCGCCGCCCGCGCGGCGGCGATCTCCGGCTGTTCCGTAATCCCCCACAACCGGGCCATGGCGATCCGCCACCACGGCTCCGGCTCCCAAAAAGCTTCCGCGTAGATCGAATGCCGCGATACGCGCCGCTCGTTCTTCCAGACCTCGATGATCAGCTGCCGCTCATGCGCCGCGAAAAAATTGACGGCGACTTTCGCCGCCTGGGCGTCGCTGGCGCAAATCGCGTCTTCGACACCGGCGATGTGGTTGTGGATATCGAGAAAATAGAAGCGATAGGCGGCCATGGTGAAAAATCTTGCCCGAATTATCGTTAAAACCGGTGAACGCAACGCGGAAACGGCGCAGGTTTCCCTGGCAATCGTCGCCGTGTCCACAACTTATAAGAGCCAATCGTAAATAAACCGTGTCGGGTTATTCATGCTCGATCGGGGTTATTCCGGCGCCGATTTCCCTCATATCCGGCATTCGGTCGTACACATAGCTTGGAATAATTTAAAATTGCTGGGTTTGCCTGAACCGGCGCGGAGGCGCGCCGGGACCGTTTGCGATCATGCAAGTCGCCTAGGATTTCGCCAGGGCGTCGCGCTGTTTGAGCAAAGACGCCAGCTGGGTTTCCTGTTCCGCAATTCGATCGGCGGCGAGGTTCTCGTCGGCGGCGCCGGATCTCGCCGCCGCTTGTTCGGTCAGTTCGCGAAGGTTGTTGCGGATGGCCGCGATCTGGTCGTTGAGTTCAGCCAAGCGGTCCTTATCGGGCATGAAGATTCTCCTTGGTCAGGGTTTGCAGTCCTGCATTGCGGCCGCCACCATAGCGCCGATGATTCCGCCGTG
>DATNMV010000067.1:0-6855 GCA_035602175.1 Allostellaceae bacterium | reverse complement strand
ATCTTCCAAATCGCGGATTACGGGCTGGTGGGCGATCTGTTCCAGATCGTGCCGGCGCTCGACAAGGCGCTGGCCAAGCCCGGCGGAAACTGACAGGAGCATTCCATGGCGGAACAACCGATCTCGATCAAGACCATCGGCGTCATCGGCGCCGGACAGATGGGCAGCGGCATCGCCCACGTCACCGCGCTCGCCGGCTACGAGGTGCGTCTGAACGACGCCTCGGCGGCGGCGCTGGAAAAGGCGCTCGCCGGCATCGATAAGAACATCGCGCGCCAGATCGCGCGCGGCAAGGCGACCGAGGCCGACAAGGCCACGGCTTTGAAACACATCAAGACCGGCACCGGCTTCGAATTTTTCAGGGAATGCGACGTGGTGATCGAGGCCGCGACCGAGAAGGAGGAGGTGAAGCGCGAGATCTTCAAGAAGCTGCTCCCCTTCCTCAATCCCACAGCCATCGTGGCCAGCAACACCTCCTCGATCTCGATCACGCGTTTGGCCGCCGCGACCGATCGGCCCGACCGCTTCATCGGCATGCATTTCATGAATCCGGTGCCGGTGATGGTGCTGGTCGAGATCATCAAGGGGATAGCAACATCGCAGCCCACCTTTATCGCCATCCGCGATCTGGCGGTGAAGCTCGGCAAGACGCCGGTGGCCGCGGAGGATTTTCCGGCATTCATCGTCAACCGCATCCTGCTGCCGATGATCAACGAGGCGGTCTACACGCTCTATGAAGGGGTGGGCTCGGTCGAGGCCATCGACACCGCCATGAAGCTCGGCGCCAACCATCCGATGGGGCCGCTCGAGCTGGCGGATTTCATAGGATTGGACACCTGCCTGGCGGTGATGGACGTGCTCTACAAAGGCCTCGCCGACTCGAAATACCGGCCCTGCCCGCTCTTGGTTAAATACGTCGAGGCCGGCTGGCTCGGGCGCAAGACCGGGCGCGGCTTCTACGATTATCGCGGCGAGAAGCCGGTGCCGACGCGTTAGGCCGCCGGGGCCGCGCATGCGGTTGCGAAAGCCTTCATTTTATGGCTTTATCCCCGCAATCAAGGCGGCAGAAGCCGCCGATTGCGAGCGGAGGTTGGTTGTCAGTCGCCCTCGATAGTTGTCCGGCCCTGGTGCTCAACGCGGATTTCCGCCCGCTGAGCTATTTCCCGCTGTCGCTCTGGTCCTGGCAGGAAACCGTCAAGGCGGTGTGCCTCGACCGCGTCAACATCGTCTCGCAATACGACCGGGTGGTGCGCAGCCCCTCCTTCGAGATGAAGCTGCCGAGCGTCATCTCGCTGAAAGAGTATATCGCGATGGCGCGGCGGCCTGCCTTCACCCGGTTCAACGTGTTTCTGCGCGACAAATTCGCCTGCCAGTATTGCGGCGACGCCTTCCCCTCGCATGATCTGACCTTCGACCACGTGGTGCCGCGCTCGCGCGGCGGGCGCACCACCTGGGAGAACGTGGTCACCGCCTGCTCGGGCTGCAATCTCATCAAGGGCAATCGCGTGCCGTCGGAAAGCGGGCTTTATCCGCGCCACCAGCCATTCCAGCCGACGACCAATTTCCTGCGCGACAACGGCCGCGCCTTCCCGCCCAATTTCCTGCACCATTCCTGGCGCGATTTCCTGTACTGGGACACCGAGCTGGATCCCGCCTAGCGTAGCACAGGCCGCGTTTTCGCGGCCGTTGTGCGAAGCAAGACCTAATAAGCGCTCTTCAGCGGCACGCTCAGTTGGGGCGCGAAGGTGACTTCCGCCGAGTTCTCGCTGGTCGCGGTCGGGCCCTGGTCGTGCGCCGCCGCGATGTCGGCGTCGATCGAGCGCTGGCTCCCGGTACTAAAATCGTTCGCGCTGGCGCAGCCGGATAGCGCCGCAGCGATCGTCAGGACGAATAAGATTTGCCTGGTCATGCTCGAACTCCCTTTTGTTAAGGTGGCAGACCGATGGGGAAGATGTAGTTTGGCAATGTGGCTTGGGTAAGATTTAGAGCGCCACATTACGGCGGTACCGCCGCAATGTGGCATTCGGAAAATACCCAGACGGATAAGGCTAAAACATGAGCCTGTTGCGCCATATCAAGGTGTGTAACGCGTGGGAGCCCGCGCGCTTTGTGCCCTTTTTGCACGGCCGGGCGCGGCTCGGGCTGGTCCGGCGCGACAACGCCGAGAGGCTGAGCCGGTTTCCCAAGCTGTTCGAGGTCGGCAAGGACGCGGTCCGCCTCGTGGCGCCGGGTAACGCCAAGGCCATCGGCGCCGCGATCGACCGCGCGGTCGAGGAGCTGGTCGCCGAACGCGTTATTTCCAAATGGCGCAACGAGTTCTTCGCGGTGGCCGAGCGCTGGGGCGGCAAGGTGCATTTCACCTTGGATCGCGGCGCGGTACCGTTCTTCGGCGTCAAGGCCTATGGCGTGCATCTGAACGGATATCGCCGCGCGGGAAGCAAACTCAAGCTCTGGATCGGCAAGCGCGCCTTCAACAAGATCGTCGCGCCCGGCAAGCTCGACAATCTGGTGGCGGGCGGCATCGGCGTGGCGCACGGGCTGGAAGAGACGCTCCGGAAGGAGGCTGCGGAAGAGGCCGCCATGCCGAAGAAGCTCTCTTCCCGCGCCGTGGCGGTGGGCGCGATCTCCTACCGCATGGCGACACAGACCGGCCTGCGCGACGACGTGTTGTTCCTCTACGATGTCGAGACGCCCGCCGATTTCACGCCGCGCAACACCGACGGCGAGCTCGTCTCCTTCGCCCTGATGGATGCGGACGAGATGGTGGCGCGCATGCGCGACACCGATGATTTCAAGTTCAACGTCAATCTGGTCAATATCGATTTTGCGCTGCGTCACGGCGTGATCCGGCCGGACGATCCGGAATATCTCGCGCTCGTGGCCGGGTTGCACCGGCCGAGCGATTAGGCCCATCGATCAGGGAGGGGAAACCATGCTGGTTACATGCAGGGAATGCGGCGGCAAGGTCAGCAGCAACGCGCGGGCTTGTCCGCATTGCGGCGCGCGTTTTTTCAGCTACCCGCGCTGGCGACGCTGGGTAGTCTATTCCGTGCTGGTGGTCGCGCTGATCTACTTTTTCGACCCAATCGTGCGCTACGGCTATTGGGGAACCAAGCAGGCCGTGGCCTATGTGGCGGATCTCTGGGCCAGCGGCGGGCCCTGAGGCCTAGCCGAAGCCCGCGAGAACCCGGACCTGTATCGGGCTTTTGCCGGCTTCGCGCAAGGCGCGGAGAGTGAGTACTTGGTCGCGTTTGGCGAAACGCCTTCCGCTTGCATCGGTCAGCAAGCGGTGGTGGCGGTAACGCGGCGCCGGATATCCCAGCAACGCCTGCAACAGGCGGTGGATATGGGTAGAAGCGAACAAATCTTCGCCGCGCGTCACCAAGGTCACGCCCTGGAGCGCGTCGTCGACCGTCACCGCCAGGTGATAGGAGGTCGGCGTATCCTTCCGCGCCAGCACTACATCGCCCTGGCTTGCCGGATCGGCCGCGATCGTCCCGCGCCCCTCTTCTTCCCAGGATAACGGCCCGGCTGCTTCCGCCGCCTTGGCAACGTCGAGACGCAGCGCGAAAGCTTCGCCCGAAGCCTCGCGCTTGATGCGTTCGCCGGGCGAAAGCGCGCGGCAGGTGCCGGGATAGAGCGGGCCGTCCGCGCCATGCGGCGCGGCATCGGCGGCCGCGATCTCGGCCTTGATCGCGCTCCGGGTGCAGAAGCAGGGGTAAATCACGCCCAACGCCTTGAGCCGGTCGAGCGGCACGCGGTAATCGTCCAGGTGCTCCGATTGGCGGCGGACATCGCCGTTCCAATCCATGCCGAGCCAGGCGATGTCTTCCAGAATCGCAGCGGTGAATTCCGCACGGCAGCGCGCGCGGTCGATATCCTCGATGCGCAGCAGGAATTTTCCGCCTGCTTCGCGCGCGGCTTGCCACCCCGCCAAGGCCGAATGGGCGTGGCCGAGATGGAGATATCCGGTGGGACTTGGAGCAAAGCGCGTCACCACGGTCATGCGCCATTTTAGCTCACACATTCCGGGGTGACAGCTTCCGCCGCTTCGTCTATCGCTTCTCCATGTCCGATCGACTGACCGGCCCCACGCTCAAGCCCGCCGGCGGCAAGAAACCCACCAGCCTGGTGGTGCTGCTGCACGGCGTCGGCGCCGACGGCAACGACCTGATCGGGCTCGCGCCCTATTGGGCGCCGCTTCTGTCCGAGACCGAGTTCCTCGCGCCCGACGGGCCCCAGCCCTGCGACATGGCGCCGTTCGGCCGGCAATGGTTTTCGCTCCAGGACCGTTCGCCCGAGACGATCCTTGCGGGCGTGCGCGCCACCGCGCCTGTGCTCGACGGTTTCCTCGACGACGCGCTCAAAGCGCGCGGCCTCGGCGATGGCAAGCTCGCCTTGGTCGGATTCTCGCAAGGCACCATGATGTCGCTTTATGTCGGGCTGCGCCGGGCCAAGCCCTGCGCCGCCATACTGGGCTATTCTGGCGCGCTGGTCGGGCCGCAGTTACTCGCCGCGGAAATCCGCTCGCGGCCCAAGACGCTGCTGGTGCATGGCGACGCCGACCCGGTGGTGCCCTTCACCGCCTTGGGTATCGCGCAGAAAACCCTGGCGGCGGCGGGGGTTGCGGTCGAGACCTTGGCATGTGCCGGACTCGGCCATTCGATCGACGAGGCGGGCTTAAAGCGCGGCGGCGAATTCCTGCGCGTGGCGCTAGCGGGTTAGCGAGGTCTTTTCCAGCGCCGGCGGCTTGGGCTCCTCGAGATAAGGCTTGAGCCGGGCGATCATCGCCGGCTTGTCCCATTCCGCGGCGCCTTCGAGCATGGCGATAATCCGCCCGTCGCGGCCGATCAAAAAGCTGGTCGGCAAGCCTTGCACGCCGTAGGCCTTGATGGCGTCGTTGCTTGCATCGAGATAGACCGCGAGGTGGCCGATCTTGTGCTTCGCCAGGAAAGGCGCGACCACGCTTTCGCCTGGGCGGTCCTCGGAGATCGCCAGCACAACAAGGGCGGACCCGAGCTGAGCCTGCAGCCGGTCGAGCGAGGGCATTTCTTCGACGCAAGGCCCGCACCAAGTGGCCCAGAGATTGACTAGCACCACCCGGCCGCGGAAATCGGCGAGGCGCTTGGGCGTGCCGTCCCGCGCGGTAAAGCCGAGTTCGGGCGCTGGCCGCGGCGGGTTGAGCAAGCTAAACTCCCCCCCGCCTGCCGCTTCCGGCTGCCGACTCGCGGCGGATGGCGCGGCAGGAGCGGTTTTCGGCGCGGACCGGTCATAGACCAGCGCGCCCAAGGCCACGAGGCAAAGGACCAGGACCACGGTGAGCGCGCGCATCAGGTTTATCATCGGCTTCGCCCAGGCGGCGCCATGACGCAGAAACGGCAAGCCGCCCGGCCGGCGGCATTGCGCCAGTCCGGAAGCATATCCGCCAACGCCGCGCGGGGCGGCAGGCTGACGGGCGGCCCAGCGGATATCATGCAGCGCATCAATGCCTCGATCGATCTCGACAAGCGGCTTTATGCCCAGGATATCGCCGGCTCGCTCGCGCATTGCGCGATGCTGGTGGTCCAGCGGATCATTGCGCCGAAGGATGGCGAGGCTATTGCGCGCGGTCTAGAGAAAATTCAAGCCGAAATCGAGAACGGCTCGTTTCCCTTCCGGACCGAGCACGAGGACATCCACCTCAACATCGAGGCGCGGCTCGCCGAGCTGATCGGCGACGCGGCCGGGCGGCTGCACACCGCGCGCTCGCGCAACGACCAGGTGGCGACCGATTTCCGGCTCTGGGTGCGCGACGCCATCGACAAGCTCGACCGCGAGATCGCGGCGCTGCAAGCGGCGCTGATCGAACAGGCCGAAAAGCACGCCGCCACCATCATGCCGGGCCTCACCCATTTGCAAAACGCTCAGCCGGTGACCTTCGGCCACCATTTGCTGGCCTATGTCGAGATGCTGGGACGCGACCGCGGCCGGCTCCAGGATACGCGCAAGCGGCTCAATGAATCGCCGCTCGGCGCCGGCGCGCTGGCGGGGACGTCCTTCCCGATCGACCGCGACAAGACCGCCAAGGATCTGGGCTTCGACCGGCCTTCGGCCAATTCGCTCGACGCCGTCTCGGACCGCGACTTCGCGCTCGAATTCCTGGCGGCCTGCGCCATCTGCGGCACGCATCTCTCGCGCTTCGCCGAGGAGATCGTGCTGTGGCTGAGCGAGCCCTATCGTTTCATCAGTCTCTCGGACGCCTTCACCACCGGCAGCTCGATGATGCCGCAGAAGCGCAACCCCGACGCCGCCGAGCTGGTGCGCGCCAAGGCCGGGCGTTTTCTCGGATCGCTGATGGCGCTGTTCGCGGTGATGAAGGGACTGCCCTTGGCCTATTCCAAGGACATGCAGGAGGACAAGGCGCCGGTGTTCGAGGCCGCCGACACGCTGGAGCTGTGCCTCGCCGTGACCACGGGCATGGTGCGCGACCTCGCCGCCGACAAGGAAGCGATGAAGCGCGCGGCGGCGCGTGGCTACAGCACGGCCACCGATCTCGCCGATTGGCTGACGCGTAAGCTCGATCTTCCCTTCCGCGAGGCGCATCGCATCACCGGCGCATTGGTGAAGCGGGCCGAGGAACTCGATGTTTCGCTCGCCGAACTGCCGCTGAAGGAGATGCAGAAGCTGGACCCGCGCATATCCGAGGGCGTGCGCGAGGTGCTGACGGTCGAGAAATCGGCGGCCAGCCGGACGAGCTTCGGTGGCACGGCGCCGGCCAATGTCGCGCGGGCCGCGGCGGCGGCGCGCGCCCGCTTCCTGGAGGGAAAGAAACGATGAAGGCGATCCGATTGATGCTGGCCTTGGCGATTCTGACTC
>DATNMV010000066.1:0-3568 GCA_035602175.1 Allostellaceae bacterium | reverse complement strand
GTGGCGCACCGCCGGCTCGTCGAAGGTCGAGCTCACCACCTCGCCCTTGACCGAGCGCGCCATGTCGGTGACTTCCTCCGGGCGCTCGTCGATGAGCAGGACGATGAGATAGACTTCCTTGTTGTTGGCGGCGATCGCGTGAGCGATGTTCTGCATCATCACCGTCTTGCCGGTGCGCGGCGGCGAGGTGATGAGCGCGCGCTGGCCCTTGCCCAGGGGCGCGATCAAATCGATCACCCGCGTGGTCAGATCCTTCTTGGTCGGGTCGTCCATCTCGAGCTTCAGTTTCTCGGTGGGATAGAGCGGCGTGAGGTTGTCGAAATTGACGCGGTGCTTCAGCTTCTCGGGATCGTCGAAATTGATCTTGTTGACCTTGAGCAGCGCGAAATAACGCTCGCCGTCCTTGGGCGAACGGATCTCGCCCTCGACCGTGTCGCCGGTGCGCAAGCCGAAGCGGCGCACCTGGCTGGGGCTCACATAGATGTCGTCCGGGCCGGGCAGGTAGTTGGCCTCCGGCGAGCGCAGGAAGCCGAAGCCGTCCTGCAGCACCTCCAGAACGCCGTCGCCGAATATCGCCTGGTCGTTGCTGGCGAGCGTCTTGAGGATCGCGAACATCAGCTCCTGCTTGCGCAGGCTGGACGCGCTTTCGATCTGCAATTCCTCGGCGTAGTTGAGCAGCTCGGCCGGGGTCTTCTTCTTGAGTTCCTGGAGATTCATGGGGAAAACCGGGTTGGGGAAATGGCGGGGGGATTAAGGCGGGGGACGGAAGGCTGGGAGGGGATTTGCCGAAACGGGTCGGCCAACCGATGGGCCGCGCGTTCATGTCCGGGGGGTCGTCGGGACGAACGCCCTTCGGGATTTCGGGGCGCTCTGGCGCAAAGGCTTAGCGAAAAGCGGCCCTCAAGTCAAACCTTAGAATGGCTTCACCACCACCAGGATGACGATGCCGATCAACAGCAGCGTCGGCACCTCGTTGGCGATGCGGTAGAAGCGCGCCGGGTGCGGACGTTGATCGGATTCCAGCTCGCGGCGCCAACGCCCGAGCAAATGCTGGAACACGGTCATCGCCACGACCAAGGCGAGCTTGGCGTGGATCCAGCCCTGGTGCCAATCCACCACGCCCGGCGTCAGCTCCAGCAATATCCCGAACAGCCATGTCGCCAGCATGGCGGGCAGCATGATCGCGTTCGACAGGCGGCGCTCCATCGTCTTGAAGGTTTCCGAGGCCGCGGAGCCGGGCGCGGTTCCGGCGTGATAGACGAACAGCCGCGGCAGATACAGCAGCCCCGCCATCCAAGCGATGACGGCGAGGATGTGCAGCGCCTTGAGCCAGGGATAGAACGGGATGAGCGTGCTCATGCGTTCGCCTCCGCTTTCGCGGCCTCGAACGCGCAGCCGGAAAATCCCTCGGGGCAGCGTCGGTCTCCCTCGCCGCGCCGGGGCGCGGTGCGCACCTGTGCCGCCAGCTCGGCGATGAATTCGGGCGCCGTGCCCGCCGTCGGCGCGCGCGCATAGAACGGCACCCCGGCGCGCCGCGCGCGTTCGCGATAGTCGATGTCGAGCTCGACCAGGGTTTCGGAATGCTCGGAGACGAAAGCGATCGGCGCCACCACCAAGCCCACGCGATCACCGCCGGCGCGGGCGATCTCCGCCTCGGTCGAGGGGCCGAGCCATTCGAGCGGGCCGACCCGACTTTGGTAGCAAACCGGCGCTTCGATGTCGGGACGCCGGAGCGCGGCGCGCAGCGCGGCGGCGGTGGTCTCGACCTGCCATTGATAGGGATCGCCGCGCGCGATGACGCGCTTGGGAAGCCCATGCGCCGACAGCAGCAGGCGCAGCTTGAGCCCCGGTGGCGCGCGGCCGAGCTCCTGGGAAATGATCCGCGCCAGCGCGGCGATGAATCCCGCCCCGGTCGGGTAGCAGCATACTTCGCGCACCGGCGCTGTAAGTCCGACCCGGTTTGCCGCCAAACGCCAATCCGCCAGCGACGAGCCGGTGGTGGTGCCGGAGAATTGCGGATAAAGCGGCAGCAGCACGACCGCCGCCGGGTTCCAGGCCTTGACCTCGGCCGCCACCACGCCGGCGCGCGGATGCCAGTGGCGCATGGCGAAGAACACGCGGAAGCCTTCGCCCAGAACCGCGCGCAACGCCCGCGCCTGGGCGTCGGTATTGGTTTTCAAGGGCGAGGCATTGCCGATCCGGGCGAAGATCTGCTGCGTCACCGGCGCGCGGCGATGAGCGATCCATTTCGCCGCCGCCCAGCGCAACGGCTCCGGCAGGTCGAGAATGGCGCGGTCGTGGAACAGGCTGAACAGATAGGGTTTGACCGCGGCCGAGGAATCCGGTCCACCCAGGTTGAACAACACCACCGCGGTCCGTGTCGTCATGGTCCCCCGCGCAGCAACTCCCCAAGCCGGGTTACGTTCCCGATCGGCGTTTCCGGCAGAATGCCATGTCCGAGGTTGAAGACGAAGGGGCCTTGTCCCAAGACCTCGAGGATCGCCCGCACCGCCTTGTCCAGGGCAACGCCGCCCGCAACCAGGAGATTGGGGTCGAGATTGCCCTGCACCGGTCCGTGGTGTTGCAGCGCCCGTGCCCGGTCCAGGCTCACGGTCCCGTCGAGACTCAGCGCATCGACCCCGGTTTCGGCGAAATAGGCCTCGTACAGGACGCCGGCGTTGCGCGGAAAGCCAATGATCGGCACGCTTGGGTGGCGGCGCTTCAAGTTCTGGACGATCCGCCTGGTCGGAGCGATCACCCAGCGGCGGAATTCCTCGCCGTCGAGCAGCCCGGCCCAGCTGTCGAAGATCTGCACCGTCTCGGCCCCGGCCTCGATCTGCGCTGAAAGGTGTGTCGCCACCGCCTCGGCCAGGATGGCGGTCACGCGGTCGAGCCCGGCGGCATTTTCCTTGCTCCAGGATCGGGCTGCGGTGAATTCGCCGCCGCGTCCCGCGATCACGTAGCAAGCCAATGTCCAAGCCCCACCGGCGAAACCGATCAAGGAGGCGCGGCCGGGAAGCTGCGGCTTGACCAGGCGCAACGCCGCATAGACCGGCTCGAGCTTGCGCTTATCGAGGACGTCGCCGAGCTCCGAAGCATCGTGCAGCGGCTCGAGCGACGGCCCGTCGCCGTCGCGGAAACTCAGCTTTCGGCCCAATGCATCGGGCACCACCAGGATATCGGAAAACAGAATCGCCGCGTCCAGTCTGAAACGCCGCACCGGCTGGACCGTCGCTTCCGCCGCGAGCCCGGGCGTGTAACAAAGATCGAGAAAGCTGCCGGCTTTTTTCCGCAGCTCGCGGTATTCAGGCAGATACCGTCCGGCCTGTCGCATCAACCACCAGGGCGGCGGCGTTACAGTTTCGCCGCTCAAAGCGCGCAGTAAAGGCTTCTCCTCCCGGCTCTTCATTCACTGCTCTTACCCTTTCCTTATAAGAATCTAAAGGTTGAGGTAGTAGTTGGTGGGTAGAGGCGCGGGGATTAATCGTATGGACCGGATTATCCCGGTCCGGGACCGGTGCGCTCGCGGCCCTGCGCGGAAACCGTGTATAAGAATCGGACAAGAACC
>DATNMV010000065.1:0-17796 GCA_035602175.1 Allostellaceae bacterium | reverse complement strand
AGCGCGCGCACCACGCGCAGATCGTGGCTGATGAACAGATAGGCGATGCCGTGGCGCCGCTGCAATTCCCGCAGCAATTCGACGATCTGCGCCTGCACCGACATGTCGAGCGCCGAGGTCGGCTCGTCGAGCACGATCAGGCGCGGCTTCAGCACCATGGCGCGGGCAAGGGCGATGCGCTGGCGCTGGCCACCGGAGAATTCATGCGGATAGCGGTCGGCCGAGGCCGGATCGAGGCCGAGTTCGGCGAGCGATTCCTCGATCAGCTTCCGCCTTCCGGCGGCGTCGCCGCCGAGCCCATGCACCTTGAGCCCTTCCTCGACGATCTGGGCAAGCGAAAGGCGCGGCGACAAGCTGGCGAATGGGTCCTGGAAGACGATCTGCAGTTCGCGGCGCAGCGGCCGCATCGCGGCGGGCCCGAGCGTCTCGATGTTCCTGCCGTCGTAACGGATCGTGCCCTGGCTGGCCTGCAGCCGCAGCAGGGCCAAGCCGAGCGTGGTCTTGCCCGAGCCCGATTCGCCTACCACGCCCAAGGTCTCGCCGGCGCGGAGCGAGAGATCGACGCCGTCCACCGCCTTGATGTAGCCGGTGGTTCGGCGAAAGAGCCCGGTCTTGACCGGGAACCAGACGCGCACATCCTTCGCCTCGAGCAGCACGGGCGGACGCGGCGATTTGGTCGTCGGCTGCCCGCGCGGCAATGCGGCGAGCAGATGCTTGGTATAGGGGTGCTTGGGGTGCTCGAATATCTCTTCGGTCGCGCCCTGCTCGACAATCTCGCCCTTGGTCATCATCAGTACGCGGTCGGCCATTTTCCGTACGATCGTCAGATCGTGCGTGATCAGCAACAGCGCCATGCCGAAGCGGCGCTGCAAATCCTTCAGCAGCTTCAGGATTTGCGCCTGGATGGTGACGTCGAGCGCGGTGGTGGGCTCGTCGGCAATGAGAATGTCGGGCTCGTTGGCCAGCGCCATGGCGATCATGACGCGCTGGCGCTGCCCGCCCGAAAGCTGGTGCGGATAAGCGCCGAGCCGGCTTTCGGCCTCGGCCAGTCCCACCAGCTTGAGCAATTCGACCGCCCGCGCCCGCGCTTGCTGCCCGCGCAACCCCTTGTGCAGGAACAGCGTCTCGGTGATTTGTTTTTCGATCGTATGCAATGGGTTCAGCGAGGTCATCGGCTCCTGAAACACCATGGCGATGCGGTTGCCGCGGATACGCTGCAAGACCGATTCCTTGGCGCCGACCAACTCCTGGCCGTCGAAGACGATGCTGCTGCCCTTGCCGTGGCTGGCCGGCGGATACGGCAGGAGCTGAAGGATCGACAGCGCGGTGACCGACTTGCCCGAGCCCGATTCGCCCACCAGCGCCACGGTTTCGCCCTTGTCGAGGGAAAAGGAAATCCCTTTCACCGCCGCCACATTTTGGCCCGCCACGGCGAAGCCGACCGACAGGTCGCGCACTTCCAGCAGCGCCATCAGCCGCCCCCCTTGCGCGGATCGAAAGCGTCGCGCACCGCCTCGCCGACGAAGATCAGCAGGCTCAGCATCAAGGCCAGGAAGAAGAAAGCGGTCAAGCCCAGCCACGGCGCCTGGAGATTGGCCTTGCCCTGGGCCAGCAGCTCGCCCAGAGAGGGCGAGCCGGGCGGCAGGCCGAAGCCGAGGAAATCGAGCGAGGTGAGGGTGGTGATCGAGCCGTTGAGGATGAAGGGCAGGAAAGTCAGCGTCGCCACCATGGCGTTGGGCAGGACATGCCGCCAGATGATGACCGGGTTGGAAACGCCCAAGGCGCGCGCCGCGCGCACGTAATCGAAGTTGCGCGCGCGCAGGAATTCGGCGCGCACCAGATCGACCAGCGACATCCAGGAGAACAGCAGCATGATCCCCAACAGCCACCAGAAATTGGGCTCGATCAGGCTCGACAGGATGATGAGCAGATAGAGCATGGGCAGCCCCGACCAGATCTCCAGGAAGCGCTGGAAAGAGAGATCGACCAGCCCGCCGTAATAGCCCTGCACCGCGCCGGCGGCGACGCCGATGATCGAGCTCGAAATCGTCAGCGCCAGCCCGAACAGGACCGAAAGGCGGAAGCCGTAAATCAGCCGCGCCAGCACGTCGCGCCCCTGATCGTCGGTTCCGAGCCAGTTGACCCGGCTCGGCGGCGAAGGCACCGCGTGGCCGAGGTCGAAATTGATGGTGCGATAGCTGAAGGGGATGGGCGGCCAAATCATCCAGCCGCCTTGTTGGATGCGGCCGGCAATGGCGCGGTCGCGGTAATTGGCTTCTATGGGCAGATCGCCGCCGAAATCGCTCTCGGTGTAATCGGCCACCACCGGGAAATACAGATGGCCAGCATAGGAGACGATCAGCGGCCGGTCATTGGCGATGAATTCGGCGAACAGGCTCAACACGAACAGCACCAGGAAAATCCACAGCGACCAGAAGCCCCGCCGGTTGGCGCGAAAGCTCGCCAGCCGCCGGCGCGTCAGCGGCGAAACGGTTATGCCCGGACGGCGCGGCGGCGCGGTGGCGGTTTGGAGCGTCATGTGCCGCGCGTTCCGAAATCGATGCGCGGATCGACCAGCATGTAAGTCAAATCGCTGATGAGCTTCAGCACCAGCCCGACCAGCGTATAGATGTAGAGCGTGGCGAACATGATCGGATAATCGCGGCCGATCGCCGCCTGGAATCCGAGCAATCCCAAGCCGTCGAGGGAAAAAATCACCTCGACCAGCAACGCGCCGGTGAACAGGATCGAGACGAAGGCGGCGGGAAATCCCGCGATCACCAGCAGCATGGCGTTGCGGAAGACGTGGCCGTAGAGCACGCGCCATTGCGACAGGCCCTTGGCGCGCGCCGTCACCACGTATTGCTTGTTGATCTCCTCCAGGAAGCAGTTCTTGGTCAGCATGGTCAGGCCGGCGAAGCCGCCGATCACCAGCGACAGGATGGGCAAGGCGATGTGCCAGAGATAGTCGAGGATGCGCGCGGGCCACGCGAGGCTCGACCAATCGTCGGACACCAGGCCGCGCAAGGGGAAGAGGCTGAAATAGCTGCCGCCGGCGAACAGCACGATCAGCAGCACGGCGAAGAGGAAGGCGGGCACCGCGTATCCCACGATGATCACGCCGCTGGTCCAGACGTCGAAGGCGCTGCCGTCCTTCACCGCCTTGCGGATGCCGAGCGGAATGGAGATGAGATAAGTCAGGAACGTGGTCCAGAGCCCGAGCGAGATCGAGACCGGCAGTTTGTCGGCGATCAGCCTGATCACCGGACGGTCCTGGTAGAAGCTGTCGCCGAAATTGAAGGTGAGATAGTTCTTCACCATCAGCAGGAATCGCTGCGGCGCCGGCTTGTCGAAGCCGTAGAGCTTGTTGAGCTCGGCGATGAATTCGGGATCGAGGCCGCGCGAGGCGCGCGACTGGCCGGCGGCCTGGGACGCCGAGGTCGCGGTCGAGGACAACTCGCCGCCGCCGCCCGTCACCCGGTCGAGCGCGCCGGATCCCGTGCCGCGCAACTCGGCGATGAGCTGGTCGACGGGGCCGCCCGGCGCCGCCTGGACGATGACGAAATTCACCAGGATGATGGCGAACAGCGTCGGGATGATCAGGAGAATGCGGCGAAGGGCGTAGGCGAGCATAAGCGGTCAGTGCTGCTGGCGCTTGGCGTCGAGCACCGCTTCCCGCGCCGGATCGACCCACCAGGTCTCGATCGCCAGGCCATAGGGCGGCGAAACCGCGGGCCGCGCGAACTTGTCCCAGCTGGCCACGCGGAAATAGGGGAAATGCCAGTTCGGAATGACGTAATAGCCGGCAAGCAGGACTCGGTCGAGCGCGTGCACCCGCGTCACCAGGCTTTGCCGGTCGGGTGCCTCGATGATCAGCGAAACAAGATCGTCCACCGCCGGACTTGCGATGCCCAGCAGATTGCGGCCGCCTTGCTGCTTGCCCGATTCCGTAGTCCAAAAATCGCGCTGTTCGTTCCCCGGCGACAGCGATTCGGGATAGAGCATCACGGTCATGTCGAAATCGAAATTCTGCATGCGGTTCTCGTATTGCGCCGGATCGACGGTGCGGACATTGGCCACGATCCCGATGCGCGCCAGGTTCTGGATGAAGGGCAGCACCACGCGCTCGAATTCCGGCTGATCGAGCAGGAATTCGAAACGGAACGGCGTGCCCTTGGCATCGACCAATTGCCCGTTCTTCACATTCCAGCCGGCTTGGGCGAGGAGATCGAGCGCCGCCCGCAGATTGCCGCGGATGTCGCCCGAGCCGTCGGTCGTCGGCGGCGCGTAGACCTCGGTGAATACCACATCCGGAATCTGGCCGCGGTATTTTTCCAAAAGCTTGAGCTCGTCGGGGCCGGGCGTGCCCGAGGAAGCGAGATCCGAATTCGAGAAATAGCTCTTGGTGCGGGTATAGGCGCCGTAGAACAGCGCCTTGTTGGTCCATTCGAAATCGAATAGATAGCCCAGCGCGCGGCGCACCCGGGCATCCTGGAAGATGGGCCGCCTGGTGTTGAAGCCGAAGGCCTGCATGCCCTGCGGCACCTTGTTGGGAATCTGCTCTTTCTTGATGAGACCCGATGCCAGCGCCGGACTGTCATAGCCGATGGCCCAATTCTTGGACACGTTCTCGACGCGAATGTCGTAGGCGCCGGCCTTGAAGGCCTCGAGCGCCACGGTCTGGTCGCGGTAATAGTCGTAGCGGATGACGTCGAAATTGTTGCGCCCGATATTGACCGGCAGGTCTTTGCCCCAATAATCGGGCACCCGGCGATAAGTCACGCTGCGGCCGGGATCGAAGGAGTCGATTTTATAGGGACCGCTGCCGAGCGGAATTTCGAGAGTGGTCTTGGCGAAGTCGCGGTCGTTCCAATAGGCCTTGGACAAGACCGGCAGTTCGCCGACGATCGAGGGCAATTCGCGGTTGGCGCCGGTGCGGAAGGTGAACTTCACCTGATGCGGGCCGGTCTTCTCGGCTTTGAGCACGTCGGCGTAATAAAGCCGCCAGCGCGGGTGGCCCTTGGCCTTGAGCGTGTCGAAGGTCCAGATCACGTCCTCCGGCGTAATCGGGCTGCCGTCCCAGAAGCGCGCCTGGGGACGCAGATTGTAGACGACCGATGCCTTGTCATTCGCCACTTCGACGCTTTCGGCGATCAGGCCATAAGTGGAGGAAGGCTCGTCCTCGGACGGCGTCATCAGTGTATCGAACATCGCGCCCACCCCCGCCGCGGGCTGGCCCTTCAATGTGAAGGGGTTGAGCGTGTCGAAAGTGCCGATAGCGTTGTATTTGACGCTGCCGCCCTTGGGCGCGGCGGGATTGACGTAATCGAAATGCTGGAAACCGGCGGGATATTTCAAATCGCCGAACAGCGCCAGGCCGTGGCACGGCTCGGAGGATTCGGCATGGAAGACGGGAAATGCCGCGCCGAGCGCGACAACAGCCAAAACGAGGAGCCGTCTCATTTCGCCAGCTTTGCGCGCGCGGTCTCGGTCAGGCGGGGATCGCCGCAGGCCACCACCCGTCCGTCGGATTGGAGCGACAACACCTTGCCCTGCCAATCGGTCATCGTGCCCCCGGCGCCTTCGACCACCGGCGCCAGCGCGCAAAAATCATAGGGCTTCAATCCGCTTTCGACGACCAGATCGACGAAGCCGCCCGCCAACAGGCCGTAGGCGTAGCAATCGGCGCCAAAACGCGCGAGCTTGACCGTCGAGCGCAGGCGCTGGAACGCGGCGGCGTCGGCGCCTTCGAACATGTCGGGCGAGGTCGCGTAGAGTGTGGCGTCGCCCAGCGCAGTGCAGCCGCGGGTCTTGGCTTGCCTGCCGTTCATCAGCGTGGCGTGGCCGGCCGCCCCCACCCAGCGCTCGCGCGAGATCGGCTGGTCGATTACGCCCAGCACCGGCTTGCCCTTGAAGGCGAGGGCGATCAGCGTGCCGAACAACGGCACGCCGGAGATGAAGGATTTGGTGCCGTCGATCGGATCGAGCACCCAGACGTAATCTGCCTCGGGCCGCACGCGCCCGAATTCCTCGCCCCAGATGCCGTGATCGGGATAACGCGCCTCGATCATCTCGCGCATCGCCTTTTCCGCCTCGCGGTCGGCGATGGTGACGGGGGTCCGGTCCGGCTTTTGCTCGACAGCTATCTTCTGGCGGAAATGGCGGCGGATGATCGCGCCCGTCCGCTCGGCGAGTTCGCCGGCCAGCGCCAGATACGCGGCTGAGACCTTATCCGTCATGCCGCGTGATATTAGAGGGCTAGGCGCTATTTGCCAGTGGGCTGCGCGGGGGCCGCGGCTGCGGGTTTGGCGGGAGAAGCGAGTGCGGCGGGCGCGGCGGGCGCGGTCGGCAGGGGCTTCGGACTGTCGCTCAAGCTGTTGAGATAGGCGATGACATCGGCCCGGTCCTTGGCCTTGGGGAAGCCGGCGAAGGTCATCTTGGTGCCCTTGGCGAAGACCTGCGGGTTGGTGAGCCACGCATTGAGATTATCCACCGTCCAACTGCCGCCCTTGGCCTTGAGCGCGTCGGAGAAGGCGAAGCCGTTATGGCCCTGCGCGATCTCGTCGCCGACGATGCCGTAGAGGTTGGGGCCGATGCGGTTGGGATCGCCTTTGTTGAACGTATGACAGGTGGCGCAGACCTTGGCGTCGCTCTGGCCGTTGGCGACGTTCGCCGCCGCCAGCAATGGGCCGATCGGTTCGGGTGCCGCCGGCGCCGCCGGCGCGGCTGCGGCCGGCTGATCGGTGATCGCGATCTCGTAGGCGTTCTTCTCCGGCATCTTGGGCTTGATCAGCGCGCTGGCGATGAAGCCCGAGACCATGGCGACAATCATCGACGCCAGGATGGCTCCTGCGATCTTGTTCATTTCGAAGGACATGCGCCCGACCACCCCCGTTAGCCGCGCCGGAAAAGCCGATTTCCGCCAGCAAGGCAACGCAATATGATCGAGAGCCGGGCGGCAAATTCATGCGGCATAACGCCGCAACGCCCGGGCCCAAGGACTCCGCGACTCGCCTGTGGACAAACCCGATCCGATCATTCTGATTCCCGCCCGCATGGCCTCGACCAGGCTGCCGGGCAAGCCGCTCGCCGCGATCGCCGGCGAGGCGATGATCGTCCATGTCTGGCGCCGCGCCATGGAATCCCAGATCGGTCCGGTGGTGGTGGCCTGCGCGGAAAGCGAGATCGCCGATGCCGTCGCGCGCGCCGGCGGCAGGGCCGTGCTCACCCGGCCCGATCATCCCTCGGGCTCGGACCGCATCTTCGAGGCGCTGATGCAAATCGATCCCGGCGGGAAACACGACGTGGTGGTGAACGTGCAGGGCGATCTGCCGCTGCTCGATCCCGCCGCCATCCGCGCGGCGCTGACGCCCTTGAGCGAAGCCGCCTGCGACATCGCCACGCTGTGCGCAACCCTCGAGCCTGGGGAGATCGACGTCCCAAGCGTGGTCAAGGTGAAGGCGGTGTTCGCGCCGGGCAAGAAAATCGCGCGCGCCCAGTCCTTCTCGCGCAAGGCCGATCCTCCCGCCTATCACCATATCGGGCTTTACGCCTACCGGCGCGGCGCGCTCGCGCGCTTCGTCGCATTGCCGCCGAGCGCGGGCGAAAAGCGCGAAAATCTCGAACAATTGCGCGCCCTCGATGCCGGCATGCGCATCGACGTGGCGCTCGTTGACGCCGTGCCCTTCGGCGTCGATACTCCGGCCGATCTCGAACGCGCCCGCGCGCTTTTCGCGCAACGCCAATCCCCCAAGCCCGCCAAAGCCCCATGAGTTCCAAATCCCCCGCCACGCGCCGCATCGCCTTCCAGGGCGCGCCCGGAGCCTATTCCGACCTCGCCTGCCGGCATGTCTTTCCCCGAATGAAGACGCTCGCCTGCCCGGGCTTCGAGGACGTGATCGCCGCGGTGCGGCGGGGCCGCGCCGAGCTCGCGATGCTGCCGATCGAGAATTCGGTCGCCGGCCGGGTCGCCGACATCCACCATCTGCTGCCCGATTCCGGGCTTTACATCATCGGCGAGCATTTCGAGCGCGTGCAGCACCAGCTGCTGGCGTTGCCCGGCGCCTCGCTCAAGACGCTCAAATCCGTGCGCAGCCATGTGCACGCCCTGTCGCAATGCCGCGCGCTCATCCGCAAGCTCGGCTTGAAGCCGGTGGTCGCCGCCGACACCGCCGGCGCCGCGGCCGAACTGGCCGAGAGCGGCGACAAGACAGTGGCGGTGATCGCCTCCGAATTGGCCGGCAAAATCTACGGTCTCAAGGCTCTCAAACGAAACATCGAGGATGCTAAGCACAACACGACGCGTTTCCTCGTCATGGCGCGCAAACCCCGCACGCCGCCAAATGACGGACGCCTGACCGTCACCACTTTCGTCTTCAACGTGCGCAACGTGCCGGCGGCGCTTTACAAGGCGCTCGGCGGCTTCGCCACCAACGGCGTCAACATGACCAAGCTCGAAAGCTACATGGTGGGCGGCGAGTTCACCGCCACCCAGTTCTACGCTGATGTCGAGGGACATCCGCGTGCGCTCGCGCTCGCACTGGCGCTGGAGGAGCTGGATTTCGTCACCCGCAAGCTCAAGATCCTCGGCGTCTATCCCGGACACCCCTTCCGCGCCAAGGCGGCGAGGAAGCTCAGGAAAGATTAGGGAGGCGCGGTCCATGATCCTCGAAATCGCCCAGATCGACATCAAGCCCGGGCTCGAAGCCAAGTTCGAGCAGGGCGTGCGCGACGCCATTCCGCTGTTCAAGGCGGCCAAGGGCTGCAAGGGATTGGAACTGCGGCGCTCGATCGAGCAGCCGCGCCGCTACCGCGTCATGATCCAATGGGAGACGTTGGAGAATCACACCGCCGATTTCCGCGGCTCGGAGGATTTCAAGAAATGGCGGGCGCTTGTGGGCGAGACCTTCGAAAGCCCGCCCCAGGTCGAGCACGTCAATCTCGCCTTCAAGGGTTTTTGAGCCATTCCTCGATCAAGCGCCGCGCGATCGAATCGCGGCGCGGCAGGCGGAACTGGTCGTCGTCGCGATGCTTCAGGATAAAATCGCGCGCGAACCAATGCGCCGCCTCGAGTTCGTCGCCGTCGAGGTGGATGTCGCGGGTGCGGGCGCGGGCGTAAAAACCCAGCATCAGCGAGGACGGGAACGGCCAGGGCTGCGACGAATGATAGGCGATGTCCTCGATGACGATGCCGGTCTCCTCGCGCACTTCGCGCGCAACCGCCTCCTCCAGACTTTCGCCCGGCTCGACGAAGCCGGCCAGGGTCGAATGCATGCCCGGCAGCCAGGCGCGCTGGCGGCCCAACAGGCAGTGATCGCCGTCATGGACCAGCATGATGACCGCCGGATCGGTGCGCGGGAAATGCGTGGCGCCGCAGACGGGGTTGGTGCAGCGCCGCAGATGCCCGGCCTGCTCGGACCGGCTGGGATGGCCGCAGACGGCGCAGAAGCTGTGACGCGCATGCCAATGGAGCATGCCGCGCGCATAGGCTAAAAGCGCCCCTTCCTCGCGCGGCAACAGCGGCCCGACCCGGCGCAGATCGACGAACGCGGCGCGGTCGTCGGCGCGGATATTTTCCAGCGGATTATCGAGCGCGGACAGGTCGATGGCGAAATAGGCCTGGGCGCCGGACAGGCCGAGAAGCACGGTCTCGCCTTCAGCCGAAATCTCCGGACGCGGCGGGCATACCGCGCGGGGCGTGTCGCCTTGCGCGCCGATCACCAGGCTCTGGTTGCGCCACACCGGCACGAAGCGGCTCGCCGCATGGGCGAGGCGCTGCGCCAGCCATTTCTCGTCCTTGCGGCGATGCGTGGCATGGTCGAGACCGCCGGCATAAAAGTTCGCTGGGCTTGTCATGCGCGCGGCTTGTCGAACCCCAACTCCTTGACCACGCGCTCGTTGCGGTCGAAGGCGTCCATGATGCGCTGGTGGCGGCGGTTGACATAGTCGCGGCCGACCGGGTGGGTCAGGATCCAGAACTCGTTGTCCTTGATCGCCCGCACCACTGCCAACCCCACCTGTTCGCCCGAAAGCCCGGCCTTGAGCGCGGCCTCGGCTTCGGGCCTCGGCTCGGCCTGATAGGGGCCGCCGAAACGCGCCGGGCGCACCCGGCCGGAACGGTAGATCTTGGAATCGACCGCCGCCGGACACAGCACCGAGACGCCGATATTGCTACCCGCCAGCGCCTCCTGGAAGCCCTCGCTCAAGGCCACCACCGCCATCTTGGTCGCGGCATAAAGCCCGTGATGCCAGCCCGGCATGACATGCAGCCCGGCCATCGAGGCGGTATTGACGATATGCCCGCCTTCGCCGTGCTTTTTGATTTTGGGCAGGAAGGCCTTGACGCCGTTGATCACGCCGAAGGTGTTGACGCCGAAAGCCCAGTCGTAATCGGCGTCGGCGATCTGGTCGAGCGGCGTATCGCGCAAGCCGATGCCGGCGTTGTTGCAAACAATATGCACTTTGCCGAAAAAGCGTTCGGTCTCATCGGCGGCCCGGTAGACCGCCGGCCGGTCGGAGACGTCGAGCGTCAGCGCCAGCACCTTGGCGCCGCGCTTTTCCAGTTCGGACCTGACTTCCTGCAAGGGCTTGGTTTCGAGATCGGCGATCGCCAGATTGCAGCCCTCCTGCGCCAGCACTAGCGCCAGGCCGCGGCCGATGCCGCTGGCGGCGCCAGTGACAAAGGCGGTCTTGCCTTTGAGGTCTTTCATCGTCTCCCTCCTTGGCTGCGAGTCCCGCCATCATAAGGATATTGCGCCGCCCGGCCAGGGCACGGCGCATCCTCTTGCCCCGCGGGACGGCTCCTTTGCTATAGTGGGTCCGGGAGGCTGGCGGCGGACAGGCCCCTCGCCAACCCGGTCAGGTCCGGAAGGAAGCAGCCGTAACGAGTTCTGGCCTGGGTCGGCGTTCAGCCTCCCACCCTTAGGCTCCCGAGGAGGCGTGATGAGCGAGTCGGGCGGCGCCTATCGCGTGCTCGCGCGCAAATACCGGCCGAGCACCTTCGCCGAGTTGATCGGCCAGGAAGCGATGGTGCGCACCCTCGCCAACGCGATATCCACGGGACGCATCGCCCACGCTTTCATTCTCACCGGGGTGCGCGGCGTCGGCAAAACCACCACCGCCCGCATCATCGCCCGCGCGCTCAACTGCACCGGACCCGACGGCAAGGGCGGCCCGACCGCCTCGCCTTGCGGGGTGTGCGAGAACTGCAAGGCGATCGCCCAAGACCGGCATGTCGACGTGTTGGAGATGGACGCGGCCTCGCGCACCGGCATCGACGACATCCGCGAATTGACCGACGGCGTGCGCTACAAGCCGGTTTCGGCGCGCTTCAAGATCTACATCATCGACGAAGTGCACATGCTGTCCAAGCCGGCCTTCAACGCGCTCTTGAAGACGCTGGAGGAGCCGCCGCCCGACGTGAAATTCGTCTTCGCCACCACCGAGGTGCACAAGGTGCCGGTGACGGTGCTGTCGCGCTGCCAGCGCTTCTCCTTGCGCCGCGTGCCGGCCGACATCCTGGCGGCGCATTATTCGAAGATCGCCGAAGCCGAGAAAGTCACGGTGGACAAACCCGCCATCGCGCTGATCGCGCGCGCCGCCGACGGCTCGGTGCGCGACGGGCTGTCGCTTCTAGACCAGGCGATCTCGCTCGCCGGCGGCCAAGTGACCGAATCGGTGGTGCGCGAAATGCTCGGCATCGCCGATCGCGGCTTGGCCTTCGACCTGCTTGAGACCGTGCTCAAGGGCGACGCCGCCGGCGCCTTGAAGCAGATGGGATTGCTCTACGAGGGCGGCGCCGACCCGGCCATGGTGCTCCAAGAACTGCTGGAGTTGGTCTATTTCCTGACCCGGCTCAAGCTCGCGCCCGATCTGGGCGAGGATCCCGGCGTCGAGGGCGAGCGCGGGCGCGGCCTGCCGATGGCCCAGAAACTCGGCATGGCGGAACTGGCCCGCGCCTGGCAGATGCTGCTGAAGGGCCTGGGCGAGGCCCAGAACGCGCCTTCGCCCTTGCAGGCGGCGGAAATGGTGCTGGTGCGGCTGGCCTATGCCGCCGATCTCCCCGCTCCGGCCGAACTCATCAAATCGCTCGAAGGCGCCGCCACCCACTCTGCCGCGCCGACCGCCCCCGGTCCGGCGCCGGGCCCGCGGGTCGGCGCCACGCCGCGCGGCGGATCGCCGCTCGAAGGCGCCGTCAGCGCCGCGCCCCGGATGCAGCCGCGCGAGACCCCCGCGCCGGCCACGCTCGAGCCGCAAAGCTTCCTCGACGTGATCAAGCTGTTCGAGCAGCATCGCGAGGCGTTGCTGCGCTCGCACCTCTACAATGACGTCCACCTGGTGCATTTCGAGCCGGGACGGATCGAGCTCCGGCCCGAGCCCTCGGCGCCGCGCGACCTGCCCAACCGGCTGGGCCAGATGTTGAGCCAATGGACCGGGCAGCGGTGGGTGGTAAGCATTTCGGGCGAGCGCGGCGAGCCGAGCCTGCGCGAGCAGACGGAAGCGCATACCCATGATTTGAAGGTAGAGGCGGCCGCCGATCCGCTGGTGCGCGCCGTGCTCGAGGCCTTCCCCGGCGCGCATATCGAGACCGTGCGCGAGAAAGCGGCGGAACCGGCGGCTCCGGCCCCCGCCGAAGACGGCGAGGAAGAACCCGCCATCGGCGCCGACGATCTGGACGAGGACGGTGCCTTCCTATGAGCAACCTGGCGCAGATGTTGAAGCAGGCGCAGCAGATGCAGGCGCGCATGGCCGAGATGCAGGCCAAGCTCGCCGAAATCGAGGTCACCGGCGCCGCGGGCGGCGGCTTGGTGCAGGTAACGCTCAACGGCAGGGGCGAGATGAAGAGGCTCACGCTCGACAAATCCGCGGTCGATCCCAACGAGATCGAGGTGCTGGAAGACCTGATCCTCGCCGCCTTCAACGACGCCAAGGCGCGGGTCGAGCGGCTCGCTGCCGAGGAGATGGAGAAGCTCACCGGCGGGCTGAAGCTGCCGCCGGGGATGAAGCTGCCCTTCTGACGTGCTGGAACTCGACCGGCTGATCCAACTGCTCGCCAAACTGCCGGGCCTCGGGCCGCGCTCGGCGCGTCGCGCCGCGCTTTACCTGATCAAGCGCCGTGAAAGCGTGATGGAGCCCCTGGCCGTGGCGCTGAAAGAAGCGGCCGCGCACATCCATCCCTGCTCGGTCTGCGGCAATCTCGATGACTCCGATCCTTGCTCGCTGTGCCGCGACCCGCGGCGCGACCAGGGCATGATCTGCGTGGTCGAGGATGTGGCCGATCTCTGGGCGATCGAGCGTTCGGCCTCGTTCCGCGGCGTCTATCACGTGCTGGGCGGCACGCTGTCGGCGCTGGACGGCATCGGGCCGGAAGACCTCAAGATCGAGGCGCTGGTGGCGCGCGTCACCCAGACCAAGGCGCGCGAGGTGATCCTGGCGATGAACGGCAATGTCGAAGGCCACACCACCGCGCATTACATAGCCGACCGGCTGGCGGGTTCGGGCGCGCTGGTCTCGCGCCTGGCGCATGGCGTGCCGGTCGGCGGCGAGCTCGACTACCTCGACGACGGTACGCTCATCGCCGCGCTCAAATCGCGCCGGACGCTGTAGGACTGATTACTCGCCGATCAGCCGGGGCCGCGGCGGGGCGGCTTGCGGGGTTTCGATCTCTTCCGATTCGCCCTCGATGGTCTCCTCGAGCCGGCGGACTTCGTAGGCTGGCAGGCTCGGCGGCAGCGGCTTCTTTGCCTGGACACCGAGCTTGCCGAGTTTGCGGGCGCGCGTCAGAACGTTCCGGTTCACCGACCGGGCAAAATCGGCGAATGCATTGGATGCGGTTTCGATGCCCTTGCCGAGCTTGACCGCGCTTTCGAGCGCGACGCGAACGCTGTCGAGCAAATCGCCTGCGGTTTCCACGATGCGGGCCTGATTATCGGCCTGGCGCTGGCGGCGGATATCGCCCGCAGCGAAAGCCACGATGGCGTGGAGCGTACCGGGTCCGGCGGGGATGATGCTCTGATCCTGCGCCTTGCGGCGGAAATCCGGATCGGCGCGGCAGAGTTTATCGAGCGTGATCTCGCTCGGCAGATACATGACGCTGAGCATGCGCGCGATTTCGCCGCTGCGCCCGGCGTCGCGGAAGGTGGCATGCACCGCGCCCTGATAGTCTTTCGACGCCAGCGCCCGCAGATGCTGGTTCATGGTGGAAGCCAAGCCGCGATAGGCGGCCGCTTCCGCCTCCTTGCCCTCGGCTTCGGCGATGTCGAGGATCGCCTTCGATGCCTTGCAGTCGATCACCAGCACGGTATCGCCGGGCAGGAACACCACCGCATCGGGCCGCAGGCGCTGGCCCGCCTCGCCCGGCGCGTGGAATTGCAACACATAATCGCGGCCTTCCTCAAGCGCGAAGGATTTGAGCGTGTTGGCGAGGCCGATTTCGGCGATCTGCCCGGCGCCGCCGGGGCTCGACAGCGCGCGCATCACCGTATCGAGGGTCTTGCCCTTGTCCTGCATCTGGCTGTTGAGCGCCGCCACCGCGGCGTCGAGCTTGGTCGCATGATCGACCAGCGGCTGGGCCAGCTCTTTAAGCCGCGCCTCGGACTCCTTTTTGACCTCGGCGCTTTCGCGCTTGTGATCGTCGAGCAGCTTGGACGACACCACCTGTGCCGTTTCGAGCATCGCCGCCTGCGCCGCCTGCAGGCTTTCGCGGCGCAACGTCTCGAAATCGCCCCGGCGGTTTTCCGCTTCGCTGAGCTTCTCATACGTCACGGCCAACTCGCGCTCGGCCGCGTGTTGGGCCTTGACCGCCGAGTCGCGGGCACGGAACAGGGCGAGCAGGCCCACGGCCAGGACCGCCAGGAGAACAGAGAGTGCGATGTCCACGCCCGAAAGCGCGATATTCATGCCGGAAAGCGCGATATCCATGGCGGCATCTTATCCCAAGCGCCGGTCTTGCCGCTAACCCGTTGACGGACCGGGTTTCAGGCCCTACCTAAGAATAATCATGGCCATTCTTCCCATCATCACCGCGCCCGACCCGCGCCTGAAGAAGAAATCCGCGCCGGTCAAGGCGGTAGACAACCGCGTGCGCCGTCTGATGTCCGACATGGTCGAGACCATGTACGCCTCCAACGGCATCGGACTGTCCGCGCCGCAGGTGGGCGCGCTGGAGCGCGTCATCGTGGTCGATTGCGCGCGCGAAGGCGAAAAGCCGCAGCCGATGAAGATCGCCAATCCCGAGATCGTCTGGGCGTCGGACGAGACCGTGGTGTGCAACGAGGGCTGTCTCTCCCTGCCCGAGCAATATGCTGAGGTGACCCGGCCATCCGCGATCCGGCTTAGATACCTCGACGAGCAGAACGAGATCCGCGAGATCGAGGCCAAGGGCCTGCTCGCCACCTGCATCCAGCACGAGATGGACCATCTCGAAGGCGTGCTGTTCGTCGATCACATTTCCGCCCTGAAGCGCGGCATCATCCTGCGCAAGCTCGGCAAGTTGAAGCGCCAGAAAACCCCGGTCCCGGCCTGAGGGGGGGGCCGCGGCCTCCATGACCAAGCTGCGCCTTGCCTTCCTGGGCACGCCCGCTTTCGCGGCCACCATTCTTGATGCATTGCTGGCGGCGGGACATGACATCGCCCGCGTCTATTGCCAGCCCGCGCGCCCGGCCGGACGCCGCGGGCTTCGCGTGCAGCCCTCGCCGGTGCAGGAACTGGCCGAGCGGAAAAACCTCGAGATCGAGACGCCGGTGCGGCTGTACGCGGCGCAGGCCGCGAGCATGGCGTCGCTCAAGCTCGACGCCGCGGTGGTCGCGGCCTATGGCCTGATCCTGCCCAAAGCGGTCCTCGCCGCGCCCCAGCTGGGCTGCATCAATGTCCATGCGTCGCTGCTGCCGCGTTGGCGCGGCGCGGCGCCCATTGAACGCGCGATCCAGGCCGGCGATGCCGAAACCGGAATCTCGATCATGCAAATGGAGGAAGGCCTGGATACCGGCCCGGTCTGGCTTGCCGAGCGCGTGCCCATCGGCGCCAAGACGAATTCCGGCGAACTCCACAAGGTTCTGGCCGAACGGGGATCGGCGTTGCTGCTCAAGGTGCTGGAGGGGATATCCGCCGGGACGCTCAAGCCCCGGCCGCAAGCCGCCCAGGGCGTCTCCTATGCCAAGAAGCTTTCGCGCCAGGAATCTCTGTTCGACTGGCGCAAAAGCGCCATGGAATTGGAGCGCACGATCCGCGCTTTCGAGCCCTTTCCCGGCTGCCATTTCACCTACAAGGACGAGCGCATCCGCGTGCTGGCGGCCGAAATCGCCGCGCCGCCGAAACCGTCTCCGCCCGGCACAGTGCTGGATGGGAAGCTTGCGGTCGCCTGCGGCCAGGGCGCGCTGCGGCTGCTGCGGTTGCAACGCGCCGGGCGCGCCGCGCTCGACGCCGAGGCTTTTTTGCGCGGCTTCGCCATTCCTCCAGGCACGACCCTGCCATGCCCCGCTACAAGCTGACGCTCGAATATGACGGCACCGGCCTAGTCGGCTGGCAGCGCCAGGAAAACGGGCTTTCCGTGCAGGAAATCCTGGAAACCGCCGCCGAGCGCTTCTGCGGCAAACGCGTCACCGTTCACGGCGCCGGCCGCACCGATGCCGGGGTCCACGCGCTGGGGCAGGTCGCACATCTCGACCTGCCGCGGGAAGCGAATCCCGAAACCATCCGCAGCGCCTTCAACCAGCATGTGAAGCCGCATGCGGTGACGGTGCTGAACGCCGAACGCGTCTCCGAGACTTTTGACGCGCGGCGCTCGGCCCGCGGCCGGGTCTATCTCTACCGCATCTTGAACCGCCGGCCGCCGGCCGCGCTCGAACGCGGCCGTGTCTGGCATGTCGGGCCCGGGCTCGACGCCGATGCGATGCAGCAGGCGGCGCAAGTGCTGGTCGGCAAGCACGATTTCTCGAGCTTCCGCGACACGCTGTGCCAGGCGAAATCACCGGTTAAGACGCTCGACGCGCTTGAAGTGGCGCGCAGCGGCGACGAGATCCGTTTCGAAGCGCGGGCGCGCTCATTCCTGCATCACCAGGTGCGCAACATGGTCGGCACGCTGAAGCTGGTGGGCGCAGGAAAATGGGACAAAAGCGACGTCAAGAAAGCGCTCGAGGCGCGCGACCGGCGCGAAGCCGGGCCGACCGCCCCGCCCGAGGGGCTTTACCTGGTGCGCGTCATCTATGCCGAGGATTGAAGGCTTGGCTTATTGGAACGACACGCTGTAGCGCAGGCCGACAAAGCCGGCTTTGCCGTGCACGGGATCCTGGGTGGCGCCGCCCTCGAACTGCACATGCGGCGTCAGGTCCATCTTCAGGCTCACGCGGGTGCCCTCGACCAGCGGGGTGAAGACGCCGTCGCCCCACCAATACCGCGCGGCTGTGATGCGCGCACCGTCGAGATAGGGAACCGGTAGGCCGAGTTCGATGTCGTGGCCGGAAAGCGAATGTTCGGCCAGGGCCATGCCGACTACGGGGCCGCGCGTGGTGCCGTTGGCGAGATAGGATTGCGGATCGAGCGCAGTGCCGCTCATTTCGGCGCCGAGATTGGCTTGCGCGTGGCCCAGCGCAAAGCTGTGGTTGAGCGCCGCGACCGTGGCCTGGGACAGGGTGGCCAGCGACAGCCGATGCTGGACGCGCGGCGGGTCGTCGCTCGCGTCGTTATCATCTTGGATCGCGGCAGCGCGATCGCGATTTTTCGCCGCCGGATTGACCGGGACCACACGCGAATTGGATTCGAGCGCGAGCAAGCCGAGGCTGGGACGCATATCGCGGCTCG
>DATNMV010000064.1:0-17626 GCA_035602175.1 Allostellaceae bacterium | reverse complement strand
CTGGCGCAGGTGCCGGGCATGAACACCTATCTGCAAAGCCTGCAGAACATCCAGCTCGGCGGCCGGCTCGCCAAGAGCACTTATCAATATACGCTGCAGGACGCCGACACGACCGAACTCTACCAATACGCCACGACCATGCAGCAGGAGATCGCGGCGGCCCCGGGCTTCCAGGACGTGAATTCGGATTTGCAGCTCAGGAACCGCCAGGCGATCATCGATATCGACATGGACAAGGCCGGGCTGCTCGGTATCACCATGGACCAGATCCGCAACACCTTCTATAGCGCCTTCGGCGCGCGGCAGATCTCGACCATCTACGAGCCGTCGAACGACTACGAGGTGATCCTCGAGATCGACAAGCAGTTCCAGCAGGACCCGGCCGATCTGTCGAAGATCTATCTGAAAAGCGCCAATGGGCAATCCGTGCCGCTCGCGGCGGTGGCCAAGCTCAGCCCGGGCGTCGGCCCGGTGACGGTGAACCACCAGGGGCAGTTGCCCTCGGTGACCATCGCCTTCAACCTGGCGCCGGGCGTGTCGCTCGGCACCGCGGTGCAGGAGATCGCCCAGCTCGAGCGCAGGAACAATCTGCCGGTGACGGTGAACACCGGTTTCCAGGGCAACGCCCAGGTGTTCCAGGACGCGTTGAAGGGCCAGGGTCTGCTGCTGGCCGCCGCCGTCGTCGTCATCTACATCGTGCTCGGCATCCTCTACGAAAGTTTCATCCATCCGATCACGATTCTCTCGGGCCTCCCGGCCGCCGGCCTCGGCGCGCTCGCCACGCTCATGCTGTTCCACCAGGATCTGAGCGTCATCGCCATCATCGGCATCGTCATGCTGATCGGCATCGTCAAGAAGAACGCGATCATGATGATCGACTTCGCGCTGGAACGACGGCGCACCACCGACGCCACGCCCGACCAGGCGATCTACGACGCCTGCATGCTGCGCTTCCGGCCGATCATGATGACCACCATGGCCGCGATCATGGGCGGGCTGCCGATCGCCATCGGCTTCGGCGCCGGCTCCGAGCTGCGCCGCCCGCTCGGACTTGCCGTGGTCGGCGGCCTGATCGTCTCTCAGGCGCTGACGCTGTTCATCACCCCGGTGATCTATCTCTATCTTGAGAAATTCAGCGCCCTGCTCACCCCCAGCGCGGCCTCGGAATCGCAGCCGGCCGCGGGGGATCACGGCAAGGCGCTCGACGATCACCATGCGCCGCAAGCCGGCGAGTAGCGGCGCTCTTCTTCTTGCATCGTTGATTCTGGCTGCGGCTTCGCCGGCGCCGTCCCCCACCATGGGCGAAAGTCCCTCGGCGCAATACGACCGCTGCCTAGCGATGACCCGCGACAACCCGCAAAAGGCGCTGACGCAGGCGGAATTCTGGCGTCAACAGGGCGGCGGCTTTCCGGCGGAACATTGCGCCGGCGTCGCGCTGATCGGGCTTGGCCGCTATGCCGAGGCGGCACAGCGGCTCGAAAGTCTGGCCGCCGCCATGATGCAGGAGCCGGCCGAGCTGCGCGCCGCGACGCTCGAGCAGGCGGGCGAGGCCTGGATCATGGCGGACCAGCCCGACCAGGCGAAGCCCGTATTCGACGCCGCGCTCGCTTACAACGCGCGCAATCCGGAATTGCTGATCGACCGCGCCGCGGCCTATGCCCTGGGCGGACATTACTGGGAGGCGATCGACGATCTGAACAGCGCGCTCGACATCGATCCCAACAACGTCACGGCGCTGATCTACCGCGCCTCGGCCTATCGCAACGCCGGGGGAAAGGACGGGCTGGAGCTGGCGTTGGCCGACGCCAACAAGGCGCTCCGGATCGATCCCGGCGAATCATCCGGGCTCTTGGAACGCGGCAACATTCTTCGCCTCAAGGGCAATGCCAAGGGTGCCCGCGCCGATTGGGAGGCGGTGATCAAACTGGCGCCGGATTCCCCGGCCGGGCGGGACGCGCGGAATAATCTGTCACACATCAACGAGAACAGCGCGGCGCCGGCATTGATGACCGAAGCGCCGCAGAAGCAACAGCGCAACCAGCTAAGAACGCAGCCGTAATTAAGGTTCGCGGCCCGAATTAAAGAATCGGCGCGCCTCAGAAATCGAGATCGGCGTAATGCTTGGGCGGCGGCGCGCCGGGAATGAGATCAGACAGGATGGGACGAAAGGATGGGCGCGACTTGACCCGCGCATACCAGTTGCGCGCGGGTTCGTGATCGTCCCAGGGTATGTCGCCGAGATAGTCGATGGCCGAGAGATGCGAGGCCGCGGCAATGTCGGCGAGCGAGAACTCGGATCCTGCGAGCCAGCGCCGGCGCTCCGCCAGATATGAGATATATTCAAGGTGATATCCCAAATTGGCCTTGCTCGCGCGCAGCACGGAAGTGTCGGGCGTGCCGAAACCCAAAAAGCGTTTCATGATTTTTTCGTTGATCAGGCCATCCGTGACCTCGCGCGCCATCTTGCCGTCAAACCAGGAGACGAGCCGCCGCGCCTCGGCGCGGTCGAGCGGCTTCGTCCCCAAGAGCGGCTTGTCGCGGTAGGTCTCCTCGAGGAATTCGCAGATGGATGCGGCATCGGCCAGCACGCTGCCGTTGGGCTCGACCAGCACCGGCACCTCGCCCGCCGGGTTGAGCGCCAGGAATTCCGGGCGGCGCTCCCACACCTTTTCCACCTTCATCGAGAATTCGAGGCTCTTTTCAGCGAGCGCGATTCGCACCTTGCGCGCGCCGGGCGAAAGCCAGAGGTGATAGAGGAGCCGCATGGCGCCATGATACAACCGCGCCGCGCCGCGCGCGACAGCGGCGCCGGCGGCTCGGACCGCAAAATCAGGTGGTGACGGCGCCCTCGCCCGGCAGGCGGAGAATTTCCGGCCGGCGGCGCAGCACCAGGCAATCGGCGATCAGGTCGTGCAGCGCCTGTTTGCGCTGGGTCAAGCCGGCCATCAGGAAGCCGATGCCGAGCGTGAGAACCGAGACGATCTTGGCGAAATAGCGGCCCGATGCCCGGCCGAAGGAAACGCGGTTGCCGTGAAGATCGGTGACGATGATCTTGCAGCAACGCTTGCCCGGCGTCGCCTGCATCTCCGAGCTTTCGGTCAGCGCGAAATAGAGCCAGCCGATGACGAGATTGAGCAGGGAATTGAAACCATAGGCCGGGATGAGACCCAGGCCCGCGGTCGAGACGATGATCATGAGCGCGACGAAGAAATCGACGATGAACAGGACGAAACAGAGCACCACCGCGTCGATCAAATGCGCGACCAGACGCCACCAGAAGCCGGCATATTGATATTCGCCCGTCGGCTGGTAATCGCTCATTCCAGGCCTCCCCCGTCGCCGGTGCGGAATCTACACACCGGCCGGGCGGCTTGGAAGCGGTCTAGTCATCGCCGGCCGCGGCGCGACTTTCCTCGGCCTTCAAGGGATGTTCGAGTTTGCCCGCGATTTCCTTGGGCACCACCTGCCAGAAACGCGCCAATTCGCGGTCCCAATCGATCAGGATCTGCTCGGCCAGGCGCGAGCCGGTCTCGCGCGCGTGTTCCATGACCAAGGCCTTGAGCACGCCCGCCCAATGCGGATGCTCGACGCGTTGCAGGAGCACGGTTTCGGGATTGACGCGGCGGGCGAAGCCGCCGTCCTCGTCATAGACGAAGGCCATGCCGCCATACATGCCGGCGGCGAAATTGTCGCCGACCGAGCCGAGAATGACGACCGTGCCGCCGGTCATGTATTCGCAGCCATTCGAGCCGCAACCCTCGATCACCGCCGTTGCCCCCGAATTCCTCACCGCGAAGCGCTCGCCCGCCTGGCCGGCGGCGAAGAGTTTCCCGGCCGTGGCGCCGTAGAGCACGGTGTTGCCGATGATGGTGTTGCGGTTGGAAACGAGCGCGCTGCCGGTCATCGGGCGGATGGTTATCCAGCCGCCCGAGAGTCCCTTGCCGACATAGTCGTTGGCGTCGCCGAACACCTCGATCTTGATGCCCTGCACGGCGAAGGCGCCGAGGCTCTGCCCGGCCGAGCCGCGCAGCCGCAGGGTGATGTGGCCCGGCTTCAACCCGGTCATGCCGAAGCGCCGGGTGATGAGCGACGACAAGCGCGTGCCGATGGCGCGCTGGGTGTTGCGCACGCTGTAGGTCAGTTGCATCTTCTCGCCGAGCGCGAACAGCGCCGCGCCGTCCTTGAGCATCTGCGCATCGAGGCTGTCGGGCACCTCGTTGCGGCCTTCGAGCGTGCAATAGCGCGGGTATTCGCCGGGATCGGCCTGGACCAGCAGCGGATTCAAATCCAGATCGTCCAGATGCGTGCCGCCGCGGCTCACCTGTGCCAGAAGATCGGTTCGGCCGATGATCTCAGGCAGCGATTTGGCGCCCAAGGAAGCCAGAATCTCGCGCACCTCTTCGGCGACGAAGGAGAACAGATTGACCACCTTCTCCGGCGTGCCGGCGAATTTGGCGCGCAGCTTCTCGTCCTGGGTGCAGATGCCGACCGGGCAGGTGTTGGAGTGGCACTGGCGCACCAGAATGCAGCCCATCGCCACCAGCGAGGCGGTGCCGAGGCCGAATTCCTCGGCGCCCAGGATCGCGGCGATCACCACGTCGCGCCCGGTCTTGATGCCGCCATCGACGCGCAGGCGCACGCGGTGCCGAAGCCGGTTCAACACCAGCACCTGGTGCGCCTCGGAGAGGCCCATCTCCCACGGCACGCCGGCGTATTTGATCGAGGATTGCGGGCTGGCGCCGGTGCCGCCCGAATGGCCCGAGATCAGGATCACGTCGGCCTTGGCCTTGGCGACGCCGGCGGCGATGGTGCCGATGCCCGAGCGCGCGACCAGCTTCACGCACACCTTGGCGTCGGGGTTGATCTGCTTCAAGTCGTAGATCAGCTGCGCCAGATCCTCGATCGAATAGATGTCGTGATGCGGCGGCGGCGAGACCAGCGTCACACCCGGGGTCGAATGCCTGAGCTTCGCGATCATGGCATTGACCTTGAATCCGGGCAGCTGGCCGCCCTCGCCCGGCTTCGCCCCTTGCGCCACCTTGATCTCGATCTCGCGGCAATTGTTGAGGAACTCCGCCGTCACGCCGAAACGCCCCGAGGCGATCTGCTTGATCGCGGAAGACGCGTTGTCGCCGTTGGCGCGCGGCTTGGCGCGCGCCGGGTCCTCGCCGCCCTCGCCGCTGTCCGATTTGGCGCCGATGCGGTTCATGGCGATGGACAGCGTCTCATGCGCCTCCGGCCCCAGCGCGCCCAGGGAAATTCCGGGCGCCACCAGCCGTTTGCGGATCTCGGTGATGGACTCGACCTCGTCGGGCGAGATCGCGGGTTTGCGCGGCTTCAATTCCAGCAAGTCGCGCAACGTGACCGGCGGCATGGCGCGCACGCCTTCGCTGTAACGCTTGTATGTCGAATAGGAATCGTTCTCGACCGCGCTCTGCAGGGTGTGGACCAGATTGCCCTCGAAGGCGTGCTGCTCGCCGCCCATGCGCGCGCGGTAGAACCCGCCCACCGGCAAGGCCGTGAAATCCTCGGCGAAGGCGCGGCGATGCATCATCAGCGCGTGGCGCTGGATGCCGGCGAGGCCGATGCCCGAAATGCGCGAGGTCATGCCGGGGAAGAATTCCGCCACCAGCGTGCGCGACAACCCGAGCGCCTCGAAATTATAGGCGCCGCGATAGGAGGAAACGACCGCGATGCCCATCTTGGACATGATCTTCAAGAGGCCCTCATTGGCCGCGCGCTTGTAGCGCGCCAGCGCCTCGTCGAGGCTCGCGCCCTTGGGGAAGAGGCCGCGGCGGTGACGGTCGGCGATCGTCTCCTGCGCCAGATAGGCGTTGACGGTGGTGGCGCCGACGCCGATCAACACCGCGAAATTGTGCACGTCGAGGCATTCGCCCGCGCGCACGTTGAGCGAGGTGAAGGTTCTCAGCTGCTGGCGCACCAGGTGGGAATGCACCGCGGCGGTGGCCAGGATCATCGGCACCGCGGCGCGATTCGCGGCGACGTTCCAGTCCGACAGGATGACGTGGGTGCAACCGGCGCGCACTGCGTTCTCCGCCTCCTGGCGGATGCGGAGGATGGCGTCGCGCAACGCGCCTTCGTCGGATGAGGGATCGAAGGTGCAGTCGATCTCGGCCGCGTCGCCGCCCATGTAATCGCGCATGGCGGCGAATTCCGCGTTCAACAGCACCGGCGATTCGAGCTGCAGCAATTTGCACTGGCTCGCATCCTCGTCGAGGATGTTGCCAAGATTGCCCAGGCGCGTGCGCAGCGACATCACCCGGCTTTCGCGCAAGCTGTCGATCGGCGGGTTGGTGACCTGGCTGAAATTCTGGCGGAAGAAGTGGCGCAGCGGCCGGAAACCAGACGACAGCACGGCGAGCGGCGTATCGTCGCCCATCGAGCCCACCGCCTCCTTGCCGTCCTCGGCCATGGGCTGGAGGATCAGTTCCAACTCCTCGAGGCTCCAGCCATAGGACAACTGGCGGCGGCGCAGTTCCTCGCGCGTCAGCTCGGTCCCCTCGCCGCGGCGCTTGATGAGGCTGTCGAGCGGCGTGGTGTTCTTGATCCAATCGGCATAGGGGCGCAGGCCCGCCAAGAAATCCTTGATCTCGCGGTCGCGGTAAAGCTTGCCCTGGGCGAGTTCGACGCCGATCATCTGCCCCGGCCCGAGCCGGCCTTTCTCGATGATCTGGGCCTCGTCGAGCTTGACCATGCCGGCTTCCGAGCCGGCGACGATCATGCCGGTCGAGGTGATGGCATAGCGCATGGGCCGGAGCCCGTTGCGGTCCATGCCGCCCAGCACCCATTGCCCGTCGGTCATGGCCAGCGCCGCCGGCCCGTCCCATGGCTCCATCACCGAGTTCGAATAGCCGTACATGTCGCGCCAGGCCTGGGGCATGGCGTCGGCCTTGGACCAGGCCTCGGGCACCATCATGGTCTTGACCGCCGGCAAATTGCGGCCGCCGCGCACCAAGAGCTCGAACACGTTGTCGAGCGCCGCCGAATCCGAGCCGGCTGCCTGGATCACCGGCTTCAGATCCTCGATGGCTTCGCCGAAGACGGGCGAGGCCATGCGCGTCTCATGGCTCTTCATCCAGTTGACGTTGCCTCTGAGCGTATTGATCTCGCCGTTATGGGCGAGGATGCGGAAGGGCTGGGCCAACGGCCAGGTGGGAAAGGTGTTGGTCGAATAGCGCTGGTGATAAATGGCGAAGCGCGAGACGAAGCGCTTATCCAGCAAATCCGGATAGAAGGAGGTCAGCTGCTCGGCCAGGAACATGCCCTTGTAGATGATCGAGCGGCAGGAGAGCGAGCAGATGTAGAAATCCTTGACCTGCTCGGCAATGACGCGTTTCTCGATGCGCCGGCGGATGACGTAGAGATCGAGCTCGAAATCGCCCTCGGAAAGCCCGCGCTTGTTGTCGATCATGATCTGCTCGATCTCGGGCCGCGTGGCGTTGGCCTTCTCGCCGATCACGTCGATATTGACCGGCACCTGGCGCCAACCGTGGATGGCGTAGCCGGAATTGAGGATTTCGGCCTCGACGATGGAACGGCAACGCTCCTGGCCCTCGAGATCGGTGCGCGGCAGGAACACCTGACCCACGGCCAGCCGGCCGCGCCCGGGTGCATGGCCGGTCAGGCGCACATGCTCGCGGAAGAAATCCTGCGGAATTTCGACGTGGATGCCGGCGCCGTCGCCGGTCTTGCCGTCGGCGTCGACCGCGCCGCGATGCCAGACCGCCTTGAGCGCGTTGATGCCGGCCTCGACCACCTCGCGCCGGGGTTTGCCGTCGAGCGACGCCACGAAGCCGACGCCGCAGGAATCGTGCTCCTCGGCCGGATCGTATAGACCCCCGGCGGAGAGAATCGCGGCATTGGCGCGGAAGGTTTTGGCGAAATCCTCGCTCATGCTCACCTGGTCATTCCGCCGCCGCGGCGGGCGCCGTGGTCCGCCCGGCGGTTTTGGCCCGGATGTAGTGATGGATCTGCTCGGCGACGTCGCGGCCGTCCTTCACCGCCCACACCACCAGCGAGGCGCCGCGCACGATGTCGCCGGCGGCAAAAACCCCCTCCAGCGAGGTGGTCATGCGGCGATGATCGATCTTGAGCGTGTTCCAGCGCGTCAAGGCCAGATCGCTCGCCTTGAAGAGATTCGGCAAGTCCTCGGGATCGAAGCCCAGCGCCAGGATGACCAAATCGGCCGGCAGGTCGAAATCGCTGGCGGGCAGCTTCTGCGGCATCTGGCGGCCGGTTGAATCGGCGACTCCGAGATGCATCCTGTGGGCGCGCAGCGATTTGACCTTGTCCTTGCCGAGGATGGCCTCGGGCGCCGAGAGCCAGACGAACTCGACGCCTTCCTCCTCGGCGTGTTTCACCTCGCGCTGCGAGCCCGGCATGTTGTCGCGGTCGCGGCGATAGAGGCAGCGCACCGATCGGGCGCCCTGACGCACCGCGGTGCGCACACAATCCATGGCCGTGTCGCCGCCGCCGACCACCACCACGTTCTTGCCCTCGGCGTTGAGGGCGCCGCTGTCGTATTGCGGCACCTTGTCGCCGAGACCCTTGCGGTTGGAAGCGGTGAGATAGGAGAGCGCCGGCACCACATCGCCCAGCCCGACGCCGGGGCATTGCAGCGCGCGCGCCTTGTAGACGCCGGTGGCGATCAACACAGCATCGTGTTTTTGCCGCAATTCCTCGAGCGTGGCGTCGCGGCCGACCTCGAATTTGAGATGGAAATGGATGCCGCCTTTGGTCAACAGATCGTGGCGGCGCAGCACCACGCTCTTTTCCAATTTGAAATTGGGAATGCCGTAGATCAGTAGACCGCCGACCCGGTCATGGCGATCGTAGACATGGACCTGATAGCCGCGACGGCGCAGTTGCTCGGCAGCGGCCATGCCGGCCGGGCCGGCGCCGACGATGCCGACCGAGTGTTCGAGTTCGCGCGGCGGCTTGACCGGCTTGACCCAGCCTTTTTCGAACGCGGTCTCGGTGATGTATTTCTCGACCGCGCCGATGCTGACCGAGTGAAAGCCCTTTTCGATCACGCAATTGCCTTCGCACAGGCGATCCTGCGGACAGATGCGGCCGCAAATCTCGGGCATGTTGTTGGTGGCGGAGGAGACTTCGTAAGCCTCTTCCAGTCGCCCCTCGGCGGTGAGCATCAGCCAGTCGGGGATGTTGTTCTGCAGCGGGCAATGCACCTGGCAGAAGGGAATGCCGCATTGCGAACAGCGGCTCGCCTGCTCGGCCGCCTTGGCGGCGTCGAACTCACCGTAGATTTCCTTGAAGTCGAGACGGCGCTCGGCCGGCATTCGCTTTTGCGGCATGCCCTTCTCGACCGAAACGAATTGCAACAGCCGCTGCACGGCCTACCCCTGCGAAACCCAATCCCCGCCTAGTTATTTAAGCACGCAGTGAATATAGGTCAAATAGTTTTACCTTTTATGACCGCATTTCAAAGGCTGGGGACAAATCTCGATCCTCATGATTAATTTTTCTCCAAAGTAGTTCTGATATGGTACTAGTTTGCCGAAAGTATCGGCAGCATAACAGCAACCCATTGATATCTATTGGATTCAGGCTGTGACGGCGGCGAGGTTGGGCCGCCGAAATCGTTGCAGATAGCTCGCCAGGATAGGTTCCAGCGCCGTCGGCGATATGCCGAGCGCTTCCAACCCTGGCGCGCCGGGTTTCGGCACGGCATCGTTTTTCAGCATGCGCACCTGGTCGCGGGTGATGAGCGGCTGCGGCAGCGGCAAAAATTCGTGGAAGGCGGCGTGCAGCATGGCGAAGCCGAAGGGCACGGGAAGAAGCCAACGCTTGCGCCCGATCTCCTTGAGCAGCATCTCGAACAGCTCTTTCAAGGTGAAAATCTGCGGGCCGCCGAGTTCGTATATCTGGCCCGGCGATTCCGGGCGTTCCAGCGCCGCCAGAGCCGCTTCCGCCACATCACCGACATAGACCGGCTGGAAGCGCGTCAAGCCGCCGCCGATCAGCGGCAATGCGGGCGCAAAACGCGCGATCGCGGCGAAGCGGTTGAAGAAGGAATCCTCGGGCCCGAAGATGAGCGAGGGCCGCAAAATCACCGCCTGCGGGAAGGCTTGGCGCACCCGCGCTTCGCCTGCGGCCTTGCTGCGCCCATAGGCCGAAGGCGAGGACGGGTCGGCGCCGATGGCCGAGACATGGATGAAGGCTTTGGCGGAGGATTCGGCCGCGAGTTGCGCCAGCAGCGCTGGGCCTTCCACATGCACCTTCTGGAAACGCTGCTTGCCGCGCTCGAACAGGATTCCGGTGGCGTTGATCACCGCCTCCGCACCCGCAAAAAGCGGCCGAAGGCGCGCGGCATCGGACATGTCGCAATCGATCAACGCGATCTGGCCGACATCTCCCATCGGCCTGAGATAACCCGCTTCTTCCGCGTGGCGGCAGACCGCGGCGATCACCGCGCCGGTCTTGGCGAGTTCCCGCACCACATAGCGCCCGACGAAACCCGAGGCGCCCACCACCACGATGCGCCGATACCGCATGGAATAAGCCCGTTTTGTGGTTCGCGTGCCTCTATACAACAGAGAGGCTCCGGCGAACACGGGCATTTTGTTTTGCTTCGCTCTCATCGAGCTGTGCTTTGATTTTGCTTCGCCCTTATCGGGCTACGCGGCCTCGTCATCGCCCGTATTGACATCAGGGGTGCCCGCCTCTAAGTCACAAGGCCATCGCCCAGGTGGCGGAATTGGTAGACGCGCTAGATTCAGGTTCTAGTGGCCGAAAGGTCGTGGAAGTTCGAGTCTTCTCCTGGGCACCAGGATTCCTTGAGCGGACGTGAAAGCGAAACCGGTGAACACCCATCTGCATCATGGCGATCTTCCCGCCGGACTGTCATTCGGCGGTTCGGTCGCCATCGACACCGAAACGATGGGCCTCGACCCGCAACGCGACCGGCTGTGCCTGGTTCAGCTTTCGGCCGGCGACGGCGAATGCCACTTGGTTCAGTTTTCCGACGGCGATTACAAGGCGCCGCGCCTGAAGGCTCTGCTGGCCGATCCCAAGGTGCTCAAGATCTTCCACTTCGCGCGCTTCGATCTCGCCATGCTGAAACGGCATCTGGGCGTGGACGCCAAGCCCGTCTATTGCACCAAGGTGGCATCGAAGCTGGTGCGGACTTTTACCGACAGACACGGGCTGAAGGATTTGTGCCGCGAGCTTCTGGGCGTCGAGCTCTCGAAGCAGCAGCAGACCTCGGATTGGGGCGCCGCGACCCTGACCGAGGAGCAGTTGCGTTACGCGGCGGCCGATGTCGAATATCTCCACGCCTTGAAGACGAAACTCGATGCGATGCTGGCACGCGAGGGCCGCAAGGATCTGGCCCAGGCCTGTTTCGCCTTCCTGCCGCTCCGGGCCGCGCTCGACCTGGCCGGCTTTCCCGGCCCCGATCTGTTCGAGCATTGAGACCGGCCGCATAAATTCCGGATTGAAAATAAAGTCTTAACCCGTACAAGCAAATTATGTGCCGTTCCGGCCCCGTTCGGTTGATTTCGCGGGATGGGGAGAGCATAGTCAGCCTATGATAAAGGGAAGCCTTCGTTCCCGCAGTCCAGCAGACATTTCCGGGGACAGCCACAACGACGGACAGTCATCGCGCCGGCCCATGGCGAAGAACGATCTCGACATCGCGGCCGCGCGCCGCGTTCTCAAAACCGAGATCGCCGGGCTCGAAGCGCTGGCGGCGGGACTGGACGCCGCTTTCGCCGCCGCGGTCGAAAAGCTGGCGTCCATCAAGGGCCGCGTAACCGTCACCGGCATCGGCAAGAGCGGTCATGTCGCGCGCAAAATCGCGGCGACGCTCGCCTCCACCGGCACCTCCGCCCAGTTCGTCCATCCCGCCGAAGCCAGCCACGGCGATCTCGGCATGATCGTCGAGGGCGATGCGATGCTGGCGCTGTCGAATTCGGGCGATACCGCCGAGCTGGCTGATATGCTGGCGCATGCGAGGCGTTTCCGCATGCCGGTGGTCGCCATCACCGCGCGCGAAAAAAGCGCGCTCGCCGATTCCTCCGACGTGACCCTGCTGCTGCCGCCCGCCGCTGAGGCATGTTCGATGGGCCTGGCGCCGACCACCTCGACCACCATGATGATGGCACTGGGCGACGCGTTGGCGGTGGCGCTGTTGGAACGCAAGGGATTCACCTCGAGCGACTTCCAACGTCTGCATCCCGGCGGCCAATTGGGCCGCCGTCTCTTGAAAGTGGCCGACATCATGCATGGCGGCGACAATCTCCCGCTGGTGCCGGAATCCTGCGCCATGAGCGACGCGATTCTGACCATGACCACCAAGAGCTTCGGCTGCGTCGGCATCACCGACCGGAAAGGCCGGCTCGCCGGCGTCATCACCGACGGCGATTTGCGCCGCCATATGGGCGACGGGCTGTTGCGCGCCGGGGTATCGCAGGTGATGAGCACGCGACCCAAGACCATCCGGCCGCAAGCGCTTGCCGCCGAGGCGCTGGCGGTCATGAACGAACACGCCATCACCAGCCTGTTCGCCGTCGACGATCAGGGGAAGCCGCTGGGCATCCTGCACATCCACGACTGCCTGCGCGCGGGCGTGGCATGAAGTCGCCGCTCGATACCGCCTTCGAGCACGCACGACCCCCGGGCCCGCGCAATGGCGGCGCCACGCGCCGGCGCTACAGCCGCTTCGTGGGGCTGGCCAAGCGCATATTGCCGGCGACGGCGCTGGCATTGCTGTTGCTGGTGGCGGTGTGGCCGCGTATCCAGGCCGCGATCGACAGCGTGCATTTCACGTCCTTGCCGAAGGTCGACACCAGCGAGGCGCGCGTGGTGCGCATGTTGGCGGCGCGCTATACCGGCGTCGACCGCCAGAACCGGCCGTTCATTGTCACGGCCGATGTGGCGCATCAGGAACCCAAGTCAGACGATGCCATCTCGCTCGACGCGCCCAAGGCCGACATGACCACGCTCACCGGCAATTGGAACGAGCTCACCGCCTATGTCGGGCTCTATCAGCCTCAGTCGCAACAGCTGGACCTGTTCGGCAATGTCGAGCTCTACCAGGACAAGGGCAACGAGATCCATTCCGACAGCGTGCGCATCGACATGTCGCAGGGAACCGCCGAAAGCCAGGATCCGGTCGAGGGCAGCGGCAGTTTCGGCCATATCAACGCCCAGGGGCTGCGCATCCTGGATCGCGGCAACACCATCATTTTCACCGGCCATGCCGTTCTCGACCTCGCGCCGCATGCGGATCAGCCGGCCAAGGCCACCCAATGAACGCCGCATCGAAGCGCGCCGTTTCTTGCGCCGCGCTGGGGATATTTGCATTGGGAGCGCTTGGGCTGGCATGCCCGCCTGCGCGCGCGCAGAACGCAACCGGCAACCAGGGCCTGGGCGGATCGGCGCTCGGCAGCAGCAACCAGCCGATTCACATCGAGGCCGAACAGGGCATCGAATGGCAGCAGACCAACCGTCTTTATATCGCCCGCGGCAACGCCTTGGCCACGCGCGGCCAGTCCTCGGTCCGCGCCGACACGCTCTACGCCTATTACCGGCAAGCCGGCCCGCAGGCGCAAAACGCGGATGCCACGCCGCGTGGCGATAAGCCGCCGGCGGGCGCCGACGCACTGATGACCGACAGTTCCACCCAAATCTACCGGCTCGAGGCGGTGGGCAACGTGCGCTTCGTCAATACCTCGCAAACCGCCTATGGCGAACGCGCGGTCTATGACGTCGACCAGGCGGTACTGGTGCTGACCGGCAAGAATTTGCGGATCGAGAACGCGCAGGACACCGTGACCGCGCGCGACAGCCTCGAATGGTACGACCAGAAGCAGATCGCGGTGGCGCGCGGTGACGCGATCGCGGTGCGCGCGGGAAAAAGCATTCGCGGCGACACGCTGGTCGCCGAGGTCGAGCGGCCGGACAACCAACCCGCTCGTATTCACCGGGTCAACGCCTACGGTAACGTCGTCCTTGTCTCCGCGGACCAGATCGCCCATGGCGACCAGGCCGTCTATAATCTCGACACCGGCATCGCCACGCTCATGGGGCACGTCAACGCCACCAAGGGCGACAATGAATTACGCGGGGAATACGCGGTGGTGGACACGCAAAACAATGTCAGCCACGTCCTCGCCGTGGCGCCCGATGCGACCGCAGCGGGCGGCAACAAGCCGCGCGTCGAAGGTCTGCTGATTCCGAATCAGAAGCCTGGCGGCGTTCCGGCGCAGCCCGCTTCGGCGGTACAATAGGGAAGCGCGGGGGGACGGGGACATGGCCCAAGGCCCAATCGGACATCCGGCTGGACAGCACCGCTCCCAGGCGGAAACGAGCCCGCGGCTGATTTCCTCCAATGCCGGGCTGTCGGCCCACAATCTCGGCAAGAGTTTCAAGAAGCGCCCGGTGCTGCGCGCGGTCAGCGTTTCGGTGCAACGCGGCGAGGCGGTGGGATTGTTGGGTCCCAACGGCGCCGGCAAGACCACCTGCTTCTACATCATCACCGGGCTGATCAAGCCCGATGTCGGCGCCATCACCTTGGACGGCGAGGACATCACCGATCTGCCGATGTATCAGCGCGCGCGGCTCGGCATCGGCTATTTGCCGCAGGAGGCGTCGATATTCCGCGGCCTCACGGTCGAGCAGAACATCCGCGCCGTGCTGGAGGTCGCCGAACCGGTGCCGGAGATGCGCGACAACATGCTCGACGCGCTTTTGGCCGAATTCTCGATCACCCATCTGCGCCGTGCGCCGGCGATGGCCCTGTCGGGCGGCGAACGGCGGCGCGTCGAGATCGCCCGCGCGCTGGCGACGCATCCGCATTTCATCCTGCTCGACGAGCCCTTGGCCGGCATCGACCCGATCGCGGTCGGCGATATCCGCGACTTGGTGGCGCATTTGAAGGACCGCGGGATCGGCGTGCTGATCACCGATCACAACGTGCGCGAGACGCTCGACATCGTCGATCGCGCCTACATCCTGCACCAGGGACAGGTGCTGATGGAGGGAGCACCCGAGGAGATCGTAAGCGACGCCAATGTGCGCCGCGTCTATCTGGGCGAAAGATTCAGCTTGTAGGCCGCTCCATGGCGCTCACCCAGAGATTAGATCTACGGCAGTCCCAGGCGCTCGTCATGACGCCGCAGTTGCAGCAGGCGATCAAGCTGCTGCAGCTGTCGAATGTCGAACTCACCGCCTATGTCGACGTCGAACTTGAACAGAATCCGCTCTTGGAACGCGACGAGGGCGCGGTCGAGCCCAGCGAGGCGGCGCCCGAACCGGCCGAATCTCCAGATTCGGCCGAGCCGCGCGAATCCCAAGAGGACGGAACGCCGGCCGAGGCCTTGCCGGAAGAACCGGCCGAAGCGGTTCGCGACGATGCCGGCGAAGCGGTGCAAACCGAGGCGGTGGAGATGTGGCGCGAAAGCGCAGGATCCGAGGGCGCGGGCGACAATGACTACGCCGGCGACCCCGATTCCTGGTCGACGCGCAGCGCCACTCCCGGCGCCGGCCCCGGATCGGGATCGAGCGAGGAGTGGCCGGGGATCGACCAGACCCTGGCGCGCGACCCGACCTTGCGCGAGCATTTGCTCGACCAGCTCGCGGTCGAGCTCCACGATCCCGCCGACCGGCTGATCGGCACGCACCTGATCGACATGATCGACGAAGCGGGATATCTCACCGGCGGCTTCGAGGCGGTGGCCGCGCTTTTGGGTTGCGACGTCGCGCGCATCGAGAAGACGCTGCCGTTGCTGCAAAGCTTCGACCCGCCCGGCATCTTCGCCCGCAACCTCGCCGAGTGCCTGGCACTGCAGCTGAAAGAACGCGACCGTTACGACCCGGCGATGCAGACCTTGATCGAGAACCTGCCGCTGCTCGCCAGCCGCGACGCGCAACAGCTGATGCGGCTGTGCAAGATCGACGCCGCCGATTTGTCGCAGATGGTGGCCGAGATCAAATCACTCAACCCGAAGCCGGGCCTGGCTTTCGACCGCGTCCGCGCCGAACCGGTGGTGCCCGACGTGTTCCTGCGGCCGTTGCCTGACGGCTCTTGGTCGGTCGAACTCAACACCGACACCCTGCCGCGCGTTTTGATCAACAACCGCTATTACGCCGAGGTCTCGGGCGCGGCCAAGAACAAAACCGAGAAGGAATATCTCTCCGAGCGCTATCAGGCGGCCAATTGGCTGATCAAGGCGCTGCACCAGCGCGCCACCACCATCTTGAAAGTGGCGCGTGAGATTGTGCGCCAGCAGGAAGGATTCCTGCGCCACGGCGTGCAGCATTTGAAGCCGCTGGTGCTGCGCGACATCGCCACCGCCATCAGCATGCACGAAAGCACGGTGAGCCGCGTCACCACCAACAAATACATGCTGACGCCGCGCGGCATCTACGAACTCAAATATTTCTTCACCTCGGCCATTTCCGCCTCGTCGGGCGAGGCGCATTCGGCCGAATCGGTGCGCTTCCGAATCCGCTCGCTGATCGACGCCGAGGCTGCGGAGATCCTGTCCGACGACCGCATCGTCGAGATTCTGCTCAAGGAAGGGGTGGACATCGCCCGTCGCACGGTCGCCAAATACCGCGAAGCCATGCACATCCCGTCCTCGGTGCAACGCCGCCGCGAAAAAGCCATGCAGCTATGATCATGTCCCGTCTCCTGGCGAAGGTTTCCGCGGCCTAGCGCGGCGAGGAAAATTTCATGACCAAGAAATTGCCTCTGCGCCGGGCGGTCCGCTTATTCCGTCGCTTTTCCAAGAGTTTCGGTGCCGCCCGCATTCTCCCGGTTGCCCTTGCCAATCATCCTTTCGAAGTTGTATGGCATCACGGAACCATGTTTTGCGTTAAGCTCCCCGAGCAGCGACCCGCCCAGAAAAGCAGCCGCGCTATCTCATGAAAATCGCCGACCTCATCACGCCGGCGGCCATTGCCGCCAACCTCAAGGCTTCCAACAAGAAGCAGGCGATCCAGGATTTGGCCAAGCGTGCCGCGCCCTTGTTCGGCTGCGAGGAGCGGACGCTGTTCGATATTCTGATGGAACGCGAGCGGCTGGGTTCGACCGGCATCGGCAACGGCGTCGCCGTGCCGCATGGGCGGCTGCCGGGCTTGACCGCGCCGCGGGGCTTCTTCGCGCGCCTGGAAAAACCCATCGACTTCGAGGCCGTCGACAACCGTCCGGTCGATCTGATCTTCCTTCTGCTGACGCCGGAAGGAGCGGGAGGCGATCATCTGAAGGCGCTCGCGCTGGTTTCGCGCCTGCTGCGCGACCGCACCACCTGCGAGAAGCTGCGCGGCACCGACCGCGCCGACGCGCTCTACGCGCTGCTGGTCGACCGCAGCGCCAGCCACGCCGCGTAGCCCGGTCAGGGCGAAGCCAAAATCAAGAACCGCAACTCAATAAGAGCGAAGAAAAATAAGAGTCCCGGCGCAGATCGGTCAGCGCGAAACCACGCATCCTTATGATTAGTGGACGCTGAGCGGCTCCAGATCGTGCTGGCGCACCGCGACTTGCGCCACGTCGAGGCGCGGCATCACCCCCATCGGCGTGCCGTCGGCGGCGTGGATCGCGTAGGCCGGCTGGTCATTGACGGTGACGCGCCGGATATAG
>DATNMV010000063.1:0-3448 GCA_035602175.1 Allostellaceae bacterium | reverse complement strand
ATCGCGGCGCCGATCATGTGTTGGTGGAGGATGTCCGCGGCGGCGCCGCGCGCTTCGACCATGCGGTGATCGCCTCCCATGCCGACGAAGCGCTGGCCATGCTGCGCGATCCCAGCCCCGAGGAGCGCAATTTGCTCGGCGCCTTCCGCTATGAGCGCAACCTCGCCATCCTCCACAATGATTCCGGGCTGATGCCGCGCCGCCGCGCGGTGTGGTCGAGCTGGAACTATCTCGGCCAGCGCGAAGACGGCGGCGACCGCGCGCTGTGCGTGACCTATTGGCTCAACCGCCTGCAGGGCATTCCCGAAGACCAGTCCTGGTTCATGACCCTCAACCCCCACCGCCCGCCGCGTCCCGACAGCATCCGCCGCAGCTTCCTCTACGACCATCCGATCTTCGACGCCGAAGCGCCGCATGCCCAACGCGCGCTGTGGCGGCTGCAAGGCCGCCGCAACACCTGGTTCTGCGGCGCCTATTTCGGCGCCGGATTCCACGAGGACGGCTTGCAGGCGGGGCTGGCCGTGGCCGAGGCGTTGGGCGGATTGCGCCGGCCCTGGCATGTGGCCGATGAATCGGGCCGCATCCATTTGGGTCCGGTCCGTCAACCGGCGAAGGCGGCATCGTGAGCGAATACGCATCGGCGCTTTATTTCGGCCTGGTGGCGCATCGCCGTTTGCGGCCGCGGCCCCATGCGTTGCGCTATCGCGTCTTCCAGATGTTGTTCGATCTCGACGAGCTGCCCGCGCTCGACCGCCGTCTGCGCCTGTTCTCGCGCAACCGGTTCAACCTGTTCGGTTTCTACGACCGCGACCACGGCGAAGGCGGGCCCGATCTGCGCGCCCATGTCGTGGGATTGCTCGCCCAGGCCGGGATCGACCTGCGAGGCGGCAAGATCCGCCTGCTGTGCAATCCGCGCATCCTCGGCTACGTGTTCAATCCCTTGAGCGTCTATTTCTGCCACCGCGGCGATGGCGGCCTCGCCGCCATGCTCTACGAGGTTAACAACACCTTCGGCGAACGCCACAGCTATCTGATCCCGGTGGCGGGGGGCAGCGGCCCGGTCGTCGAGCAGAGCTGCGCCAAGGAATTCTACGTCTCGCCCTTCATCGGCATGGACGCGACATATCATTTCCGCGTGGCGGCGCCGGCCGAAACCGCGGCGATTGTCATCCGCCAGGACGACGATCAGGGCACGCTGCTGCATGCGTCTTTCGCGGGGCGGCGCGTTTCCTTGTCCGATGCGGCCCTGGCCCGGGCCTTCTTGCGTTATCCGCTGTTGACGGTCAAAGTAATCGGCGGCATCCATTGGGAGGCTTTCAAGCTGTGGCGGAAGGGGGTGGCGCTGGTGCCGCACCCGGCCGCACCGGAGAATCCGGTGACGGTGGTTCCGCCGCGCAACCAATTCGAAGGGGAGAACTATGACGCTGCGTGAGAATCGCGAGGGGTCGCATTCCGACGCGTCCACCCAACGCCCTCAAAGGCGCCGCCGCTGGCGCGGGCTGTGGGCGGCGCTGCTGGCGACGCTGGGCGCGCGGCTGCAAACCGGGCAGCTCACGGTCGAGACGCCGTCGGGCGAGCGCATGGTGTTCGGCGGCAAGGCGGATGGCCCGGTGGCGTCGCTGCAGATCCACCGCTGGCGCAGCATTCGCCGCCTGATCTTGGGCGGCGATCTCGGCTTCGCCGAGTCCTATATAGACGGCGACTGGTCGAGCCCCGATCTCGCCGCGCTGATCGAATTCGCGCTGCGCAACGAGACGGCGCTCGGCTCGGCGATCATGGGCACGGCGCCGTTGCGGCTGCTGAACCGGCTGCGGCATCTGGCGCGCCCCAACACGCTGCGCGGCAGCCGGCGCAATATCGCGCAGCATTACGACCTCGGCAACGAGTTCTATGCGCGTTGGCTCGATCCCAGCATGACCTATTCCTCGGCGTTCTATGCGGATGAGCGGGCCAGCCTGGAACAGGCGCAGGCGGCCAAGATCGCCCGCGCCATCGAGCGGCTCGATCTCGCCGGCGGCGAGCGCGTGCTCGAGATCGGCTGCGGCTGGGGCGCGCTGGCCGAGGCGCTGGCCGCCCGCCACGGCAGCCGTGTCACCGGGCTCACTCTGTCCAAGGAGCAGCGCGCTTATGCCGAGGCGCGGCTTGCCCAGGCCGGCCTGGCTGACCGCACCGAAATTTGCCTGCGCGATTACCGCGAACAGAAGGGGCTGTTCGACCGTATCGTCTCGATCGAGATGTTCGAGGCGGTGGGCGAGACGCATTGGCCCAAATTCTTCGAGGTGGTGCGCGAGCGGCTGGCGCGCGGCGGCAGCGCGGTGCTGCAGATCATCACCATCGCCGACGAGCGTTTCGAGACCTATCGCCGCGCCGCCGACTTCATCCAGCGCTACATCTTCCCCGGCGGCATGCTGCCGTCGCCCTCGGCGTTGCGCGAACAGATCGCGCGCGCCGGGCTGTCGCTTGCCGCGCTGGAGAATTTCGGCGCCAGCTATGCGCGCACCTTGGCGGAATGGAACCAGCGCTTCCAGCGCGGCTGGGCGGACATCGCGGCGCTGGGCTTCGATGCGCGCTTCAAGCGCATGTGGGAATATTACCTGGCATATTGCGAGGCCGGCTTCCGCGCCGGCACCATCGATGTCGGCCTTTACCGCATCGAAAAACCGCTCTGAGGCATGAGCCGTGGACGCGCTGGACCTGATCCTGTACGGCGCGGTGGGCATGGCGTTGGTCATGGCCGGCGCCTGGGCGGCGCAGTGGCTTTCAGGTAATGCCGGCTGGGTCGACGTGGCGTGGTCCTTCGGTACCGGGCTGCTCGGCTTGACCTTTGCGCTGGTGCCGGAACCCGGGGCGCCGGGGATCAGCTGGCGGCAATTAGTGATCGCCGCGCTGGTCGGGTTCTGGTCGCTGCGCCTGGGTTCGCATATCGCCACGCGGGTGGCGCACGGGCCGGAAGATGCGCGCTACGCTGCCTTGCGCGAAAGCTGGGGCGGGCAGTTCCAATCGCGCATGTTCCTGTTTCTCGAGGCGCAGGCGCTGTGCGCGGTGCTGCTCGGCCTCGCCATCCTGCTCGCGGCGCGCAACCCCGCGCCCAATCCGCGCCTGATCGATATCGCCGGGCTGGCGCTGCTCGCATTCGCGATCCTGGGCGAGAGATCCTCCGACATGCAGCTCGAGCTGTTCAAGGCCGACGCCAATAATCGCGGACGCGTCTGCGACACGGGCTTCTGGTCCTGGTCGCGACATCCCAATTATTTCTTCGAATGGCTGGGCTGGCTGGCTTATCCGCTGCTGGCGATCTCCTGGGGTGGCGACTATCCCTGGGGCTGGCTTGCGCTGCTCGGCCCGGCGCTGATGTACGCGCTGCTGGTGTACGTCTCCGGCATTCCGCCGGTCGAGGCGCATATGCTGCGCTCGCGCGGCGCGGCCTATCGCGATTATCAGCGCCGCA
>DATNMV010000062.1:0-5132 GCA_035602175.1 Allostellaceae bacterium | reverse complement strand
AAAAGGCGCGGTGGTGCACCCCGGCGCCAAGGCGGAAACCCACGTCTTTGCCGATCTCTAACTACGAACGCCGCGAGCATGAGCGCAAAACGCTGGTCACCGCGGCGACGGTGGTGTTCACCCTCGCGCTGACGGCGCGGCTGCTGCCGGTGTTCATCTATCCCTCGCTCAATTATCCCGACGAGATATTCCAGAGCGTTGAGCAGGCGCACCGGCTGGTCTACGGCAACGGCCTGGTCCCGTGGGAGTTCGTCTACGGCACGCGCTCCTGGTTCCTACCCGGGGTGATCGCCGGGCTGATGGAATTCGCGCGGCTGTTCGGCGCGGGCCCGGCCTATTACCTGCCGATCGTCGGCGTGGCTCTCGCGACGCTGGGCGCGTCGAGCGCGCTGTGCGCCTTCCTCTGGGGCCACCGCTTCTACGGCTATTGGGGCGGCATCCTCGCCGGCGTCTTCACCGCAATGTGGATCGACCTGGCCTATTTCGGCCCGCGCCCCTTGAGCGAAGTGGTGGCGGCGCATGTGCTGGTCATCGGGCTCTATCTTATGGCGCCGGGCTACGTCGTTTCAAACTGGCGGCGGCTGGCGTCCGCCGGGTTCCTGCTCGGGCTGGCGGCAATGCTGCGCATCCAACTGGCGCCGGCGGTGGCGTTGATCGTGCTGTGGCCGGCGGAGGGTTGGCGCCGGAATCTGGCGCCGCTGGCGCTGGGCGGCTTCGCGGTCTTCCTGCTGTTCGGCGCGCTCGATTGGGCGACCTGGAGCTATCCCTGGGAATCGCTCTATCGCAACCTCGCGCTCAACTTGTATTACGGCATAAGCGGGCAGTGGGGCGTCGAGCCTTGGTATTTCTACGGCGGCGTGATCATCACCTATTGGACGCCGATTTTCGCCGCCGCGGTTTTGGTGCTGGCGTATTTCGGCGCCTATCGCGAAAAGCGCATCGTGCTCGCCGCCTTGGCCGTGTTCGTCGTCCATTCGCTGATCGGCCACAAGGAGTTCCGTTTCATCTATCCGGCGATCCTGCTGACGGCAATCTCGGCCGGGATCGGGCTGGCTTATCTGATCGACCGTCTCAGCCGGCAGTCGAAGCCTTTCATCCTGGCGCTGCCGGCGATGGTGGTCGTGATTTTGACATCCGTGGTGCTGCTGAAAACCGAGAATTACCGCGAGCTGTGGACCCGCGACGCCGCGGTGATGCGGGCATCGGTTTCGGTCTCGCAGCTGCCCGACGTCTGCGGCATCGAGCTTTACGGTATCCCCTGGTTCTGGTCGGGCGGCTATTGGCTGATGCATCAGAAGGTCCCGCTCTACTGGTTCGAAGGCGAGAAGGATTTTGCCGCGCACCAGGATGCCTTCAACACCCTGGTCGCGGCGGGCGACGTGCCGGCACCGTTCGAGAAGAAAACCTGTTTCGGCGCGGTGTGCCTGGCGCAGCGGCCGGGAAGCTGCGCCCCGTTGCCGATGCAACAGTCCATCGACCAGGCCGACATTCCGTCCGGCCTGACCCCCGAATTGAAACCCTGATCTCGGTTTGCGATCCAGGACCATGAAACCCCGCACGTTGCGCCGCGCCGCCGATCTCGTCGAAGCCAGGTTGATCGCTCCCGCGCGCGCGGCCGAAATAACGCGGGTCGCGCAACGTTTCGAGCTGGCGGTGACGCCCGAAATGGCGGCGCTCATCGGCAACGCCGGAGACCCCATCGGCAAGCAGTTCATTCCTTCGGTTGCCGAGCTCGAAAGCGCGCCCGCTGAACGCGCCGATCCTATCGGCGATGAAAAATTTTCCCCGGTGAAGGGCATCGTCCACCGCTATCCCGATCGCGTTCTCTTGAAGCCGTCGCATCTTTGCCCGGTCTATTGCCGGTTCTGCTTCCGCCGTGAGCAGGTGGGACGGGACGGGGAGAAGCTGTCGGCGCACGAGCTGGAAACCGCGCTCGATTACATCCGTGCGCGGAACCAGATCTGGGAGGTCATCGTCACCGGCGGTGATCCGTTCCTGCTGTCGCCGCGCAGGCTGGGCGAAATCACGCGCGCTCTCGACGCCATCCCGCATCTGGGCGTGATCCGGTTCCATTCGCGCATGCCCATTGTGTCGCCGCGGTCAATCACCGTGGCGTTGGTGTCCGCCCTCGCCGCCGAGAAAGCGGTCTATGTGGTGGTGCACGCCAATCATCCGAAGGAATTGACCCTGACTGCGCGCACGGCCTGCGCGCGCCTGGTCAAGGCGGGCATTCCGCTCCTGTCCCAGAGCGTGTTGTTGAAGGGCGTCAACGACGATGCCGTGACGCTGGAGCAGCTTTTCCGCGGTCTCGTCGCCATGCGGATCAAGCCCTATTACCTGCACCACGCCGATCTGGCGCGCGGCACGGCGCATTTCCGCACCACCCTCGCCGCCGGCCGCGCCCTGATGAAGAGCCTGCGCGGGCGGGTTTCGGGGTTGTGCCAGCCGGGCTACGTGCTCGACCTGCCCGGCGGCTTCGGCAAGGTGCCGGTCGGGCCGTGCTATGCGCGCCGGGGCGACAAACCGCATGAATGGTTGATCGAAGACGGCGAAGGCCGGCTTCACTGTTACCCGCCGAGCACAGCGCGCAAGGATTAGCGGGCATTTTTTGCATCGGCGTGAATTGCGTTCTTTTCCAAGGGGATAAGCTTTCAGAGTCGCGCGGCCGGAAATCCGCGTTTTATTGCGGCATCCGTTCCGAAGCAGTAAAATCACAGCAATATCAAAGGTGACGCGGCGCCTCTCGATATGGAAATAGAGGTATCGGGTTCGCGTTTGCGTCGAGACCGTTGCGAGCATGAATAGGATGACTCCACGCGTTTTCATCCGGATCGGCGCCTTGGCGCTGGCGGCGCTCTTGCCGCTGGCGGCACCGGCTTTTGCCGATGGCGCGACGATCACCTATGCCGGCACGCTGGTGCGCGGCGGCGCGGCCATGCCGCAATTCCAACTCGCTTTTCCCGAGGCCGATTCCACCAAATCCGCCGTCGCCGGCAACAACCTCGAGATCGCCGTGACCGCGCCCAACAAGAGCGTGTTCAGTTTCCTGTTTTCGCCGCGGCCGCAATGGGGCGAGAACTATGACGCCGCCACCGGCACCACCAGCAGCGCCGCGGGATTCAATTGGAACGACCGGATTGGTAGCACCCGCTTCTATGGCGGCTTCGGTCTCATCGGCAGCGTCCTCAATCCGGGTGCCGACGATATTCTGCACCGCTTCCAAGGCTCGTCGCCGGCGCTGCACGGCTCGGTGCATTTCGGTTACTTGCTGAGCGACGAGCAGAACCTGCTCCTGTCCTTCGATCGCGCGCGCACCACCGACTTCAATACCGATCACGGCGAATTGGGCGACAATCTGCGCATCAATTACGGCCTGCGGTTCTAATCCTCTGAATTCCTAGAACGCGAGCTCGCACAAAACCGGCGTGTGGTCCGATGCCTTGTCCTGGCCGCGCGGACCCTTGTCGACCGCGCAGGTGGCGAGCCGGTCGGCGGACTGGGGCGAGAGCATGATGTGGTCGATGCGCAGGCCCTCGCCGTTTTGCCAGCGGCGCTGCTGGTAATCCCAATAGGTGTAGAGATGCCCTTCGGGATGAAGCGCGCGCAGCGCATCGGTCAGCCCCAGATTGAGGAGAGCGTGGAACCGCGCGCGCGATTCCGGCCGGCAGAGCGCTTCCCCCCCCATAGAAACGGGATCGAACACGTCCTCGTCAGTCGGACAGACATTGAAATCGCCGGCCAGCGCGAAAGCCCGCTCGCTTTCGAGCAGGGCCGCGGCGCGGGACGCCAAGCGCTTCATCCAGGCGAGTTTGTAGTCGAATTTATCGCCCGGCGCCGGATTGCCGTTGGGCAGATAGACCGAGGCGACGCGCAGACCGCCGATGGTGGCCTCGATATAACGCGCCTGCTCGTCGCTTTTGTCACCGGGCAGCGCGCGCACCACATCGGTCGCCTTCTCGCGCGACAATATCGCGACGCCGTTATAGGTTTTCTGTCCCGCCACCTCGGCGAAATATCCCAGCGCCTTAACCTCCAGCGCCGGAAAATCCTCGGCCTGGCATTTCAATTCCTGCAGACAGACGATGTCGGGCTTGGCGGTTTCGAGCCACCGGGTCAGATGACCGAGCCGCGCCTTGACCGAGTTGACGTTCCAGGTGGCGAGCTTGATCAAGCGGCAACGGGCGGAAGCGGTTCAGGCAACCGAAAAGGAATTGCCGCAGCCGCAGGAAGAGGCGGCGTTGGGGTTTTTCACCTGGAAGGCCGCGCCCATCATGTCCTCGACGAAGTCGATTTCGGCGCCGGCGAGCAGCCCGAGCGAGGTCTCGTCGACCACCAGCTGGACGCCGTCGCGCTCGAACACGCGGTCCTCGGGCTGGCGCGCATCGTCGAAGCTGAAGCCGTATTGAAAACCGGAGCAGCCGCCGCCTGACACCGCCAGGCGCAGGAAGGCGTTGGGCAGGTTCTCCAGCGCCTTCAGTTCCTTCACGCGCTTGGCCGCGCTGGCGCTGAGGCTGACGCGCATCTCGCCGGTGGTGGTGCCGCCTTCGGCCATGGGATCGGACTCCTGGCTAACCTAGTTGTTATGTGGGGATTATAGACGGTTTGTCAAACCGCGCCGAATCCCGCCGGGCGTTGCAACGAATCGAGGCGGGGATTAGCTTCGCCCCATGATGAATCCGGCACTTGCCCCTTACGCCGCCCTGCCGGAACAAAGCCGTGGCCGGCTAGTCCCTGAACCCGAAAGCCCGGGCCGCACCGCCTTCCAGCGCGACCGCGACCGCATCATCCATTCCACCGCCTTTAGGCGTCTCCAGTATAAAACTCAGGTCTTCGTCTATCACGAGGGCGATCATTACCGCACGCGGCTGACGCACAGCCTGGAAGTGGCGCAGATCGCGCGCAGCCTGGCGCGCGCGCTCGCTCTCAACGAGGATCTGGCCGAGGCCTTGGCGTTGGCGCACGATCTTGGCCATACGCCCTTCGGCCATGCCGGCGAGGAGGCGCTCGACGCGGCGATGAAGCCTTTCGGCGGTTTCTCGCATAACGACCAGACCTTGCGCATCCTCACCTCGCTCGAACGCCGCTACGCTGATTTCGACGGACTCAATCTCACCTGGGAGACGCTCGAAGGC
>DATNMV010000061.1:0-3952 GCA_035602175.1 Allostellaceae bacterium | reverse complement strand
GGCCCCGGCCATTTCGCGCGCGCTGAAATCCTTGCGCTTCAGCCCATCGCGCGCCTGGGATATCGTTAGGCCGGTGAGCGCGCTCACTCGACCACCTTGGGCACGGCGAAGAATCCCTTCGCCGTCTGGGGCGCGTTCTGGAGAATCTTGTCGCGGCAGTCACCGTCGGTGACCTGGTCCTCGCGCATCGGCAGGCTCATATGCGCGACGCTGGCCATCGGCTCGACGCCCTCGGTCGGCACCCGATTGAGCTGCTCGATCCAGGAAAGGATTTTCGACAGCTCGCCCGCGATCGCCTCGCGCTCGGCCTCGGGCAGCTTGATGCGCGCCAGTGTGGCGATGCGCGCGACGGTGGCCTTGTCCAACGCCATGAGGTAGATGTCCTAACACCCGACATGCCGATCTGCAACCCGACCGACCTCAAGGCGTTAATGAAACCGGGCGAGCGTCTCCTGGGCCTCGACGTCGGCACCAAGACCATCGGCATGGCGCTTTCCGACACGCGCCTCGTCATCGCGACTCCCTTCGACACCATCCGGCGCACCCGCTTTCGCGACGATCTGGTGCGCATCAAGCAGGAGGTGGCGAAGCACGGCGTCGGCGGCATCGTCGTGGGATTGCCGCTGGCGCTCGAGGGCGGCGAAGGCCCGCGCGCCCAGGGCGTGCGCCAATTCGCCAAGAACCTGCTGGCGCAACTCGATTTGCCGTTAACCTTCTGGGACGAGCGTTTGTCCACCGCGGCGGTGGAACGCGGCATGATCGAGGCCGATATCACGCGCAAGCGCCGCGCCCAGATCGTCGACCGCGCCGCCGCCGCCTATATTCTCCAGGGGCTGCTGGACCGGCTTGCGCGCAGCGGCCCGCACCCTCTATAGTCCCGCCTTTAATGACCTCTGGCGCGCCCGCCAACGACCCGTTCCCCCACCGTCACCTCTTGGGGATCGAGGGGCTTTCCCCCGGCGAAATCACCTATCTCCTCGATCGTGCCGAGCTCTATGTCGAGCAGAGCCGCCAGCGCGGCGAGAAGCTCGCGCTGCTGCGCGGCCGCACCGTCATCAACCTGTTCTTCGAGAATTCGACCCGCACCCGCACCTCCTTCGAGCTCGCGGGCAAGCGCCTGGGCGGTGACGTCATCAACATGCAGGCCCAGGCGAGCTCGATCAAAAAGGGCGAGACGCTGATCGATACCGCGATGACGCTCAACGCCATGCATCCCGAGGTGCTGATCGTGCGTCACCCCGAATCGGGCGCGGTCAAGCTGTTGTCGGAGAAAGTCAGCTGCGCGGTCATCAACGCCGGCGACGGCAGCCACGAACACCCGACCCAGGCGCTTTTGGACGCGCTGGTGATGCGCCGGCGCAAAGGGCGTATCCAGGGCCTTACGGTCGCGATCTGCGGCGACATCCTGCACAGCCGGGTGGCGCGCTCCAACATCGCGCTCTTGAACACCATGGGCGCGCATGTGCGGGTGGTGGCGCCGCGCACCCTGCTGCCGGCCGCGATCGAGCGGCTCGGCGTCGAGGTCCACACCGACATGAAGAAGGGCCTCGCGGACGCCGACATCGTCATGATGCTGCGGCTGCAGACCGAGCGCATGCACGGCAGCTACGTGCCCTCGATCCGCGAATATTTTCACTTCTTCGGCCTCGACTACGCCAAGCTGGCCGCGGCCAAGGACGACGCGCTCATCATGCATCCCGGGCCGATGAACCGCGGCGTCGAGATCGACACCGAGGTGGCCGACGACATCGACCGCAGCGTCATCCAGGAGCAGGTCGAGATGGGCGTGGCGGTGCGCATGGCCTGCCTCGACACCATGACCCGCGACCGCCGCAACGGCCACGCCGCGCCATGACCGAGCGCACGCTTTATACCAACGCCCGGCTGCTCGACCCGGCATCGAAGCTCGACGCCAAGGGTGAGCTTTTGGTCGAGGACGGCAAGATCGCCGCGCTCGGCCGTTCGCTCGGCCGCGACGGCATGGCCAAGGACATCAAGACGGTCGATTGCGGCGGCAATGCGCTGGCCCCCGGCCTGGTCGACATGCGCGTGCAGCTGCGCGAGCCGGGCGACGAGCACCAGGAGACGCTTGAGACCGGCGCCGATTCGGCGGCCGCCGGCGGCATCACCACCATGGCCATGCTGCCCAACACCGCGCCGGTGATCGACGAACACGCGCTGGTCGAATTCGTGGCGCGGCGCGCGCGCGAGATCGGACTGACCAAGATCCGGACCTATGCCGCCGCCACCAAGGGGCTGTTGGGCAAGGAGCTGACCGAGTTCGGGCTGCTGGCGGAAGCCGGCGCGGTCGCCTTCACCGACGGCACCCGCGCAATATCCGACGCGCTGGTGATGCGCCGCGCGCTGTCCTACGCCAGCACCTTCGATCTGCTCATCGTCCAGCACCCCGAAGAGCCGAGCCTGGCCTCGGGCGGCGCCATGACCGAAGGCGAGATCGCGACGCGGCTGGGCCTGCCCGGCATAAACCCGGCGGCCGAGGCCATCATGGTCGAGCGCGATCTGCGCCTGGTCGAGATCACCGGCGGGCGCTATCACGCCGCGCATGTCTCGACCGCCGGCGCGATCGACGCCATCCGCCGCGCCAAGACGCAAGGATTGCCGGTCACCTGCGACACCGCGCCGCATTATTTCGCGCTCAACGAGACCGCGGTGGGCGATTACCGCACCTTCGCCAAGGTCTCGCCGCCCTTGCGCAGCGAGGAGGACCGCAAGGCGGTGGTCGAGGGCCTCAAGGACGGCACCGTCGACGCCATCGCCAGCGACCATGCGCCGCAGGACCAGGAATCGAAGCGCCTGCCTTTCACCTCGGCCGAGCCCGGCATCGTCGGGCTGGAAACCCTGCTGCCGCTGGCGCTCGAACTTTATCACAACGGCGCCCTGCCGCTGCTTCAGGTGCTGCGCGCGCTGTCGCAGCGCCCGGCCGAGATCCTGCGCCTCAACGCCGGCAAGCTGGCGGTGGGCGCGCCGGCCGATTTCGTGGTGTTCGATCTCGACCAGCCGTGGCGCATCGACGTGAGCAAGTTCCAATCCAAGTGCAAGAACGCGCCTTATGACGGCCGTCCGGCGCAGGGCAGAGCGTTGCGCACGGTGGTCGGCGGCCGCGGCATTTTCGCCGCCGAAGCCTGAACCCCGGAACCGATCCGTTCATGCCCGATCCGCTGCTTTACGCGACCGCGCTGCTGGCCTATCTGCTGGGCTCGATCCCGTTCGGATTGCTGCTGACGCGGCTGGCCGGGTTGGGCGACGTGCGCGCCATCGGCTCGGGCAATATCGGCGCCACCAACGTGCTGCGCACCGGCAATATCGGGCTCGCCTTGGTGACGCTGGTGTTCGACATCGGCAAGGGCGCGGTCGCGGTGCTGATCGCGCGGCAATTCGGCCCACATGCCGCGGCTGTCGCGGCGATATCCGCGGTGCTCGGCCACATGTTCCCGCTCTGGCTCAAATTCAAGGGCGGCAAGGGCGTGGCGACGGCGGCGGGCGTGTTCCTGGCCTATGCCTGGCCGATGGGGCTGGCGGCGGTGCTGACCTGGATCGTGGCGGCGGTGATCTGGCGCTATTCCTCGCTGGCGGCGCTGATCGCGGCGGTTTCGTCGCCCGTCTATGCCTGGCTGTTCGGCCTGCGCGACGCGGAATCCATGATGGTCGTGCTGGCGATCGCGCTGCTGGTCATCCTGCGCCACCGCGCCAACATCCAACGCCTGTTGAACGGCACCGAGACCAAGATCAGCTTCGGGAAGAAAAGCGCGTGACCCCGGCGCCGCGGCCGCTTTCAGACGGCGAGCGGCTCGACTGGCTGCGCCTCATCCGCAGCGAGAATGTCGGGCCGGTCGGTATTATGGAGCAGTTAGCCTCACGACATTTTTGCGGGGGTGGAGGCGGCTGCTTTCTTGCCTGATCTATCAGGTTTCACTGGCGTCCCCATATTCGC
>DATNMV010000060.1:0-14899 GCA_035602175.1 Allostellaceae bacterium | reverse complement strand
GGCCCCGGCCGGGGTCAAAGCGGAGTTCGTCGAGGCCGACGCCACCACCCACGTTTTCGCCAAGCGCGATTTCGACCTGCTGCTGTCGCGCCACGGCGTGATGTTCTTCGACGACCCGGCGCGCGCCTTTGCCAATCTGCGCACCGCCTTGAAGCCCGGCGGGCGCCTGGTGTTCTCGTGCTTCCGGAGCCCCCGCGACAACCCGTGGGCGATGGTGCCGCTCGAAGCGGCCTATGCCCACGTGCCGCGGCCGCCCCGGCTTGGCCCCGAGGATCCCAGCCCGTTTGCCTTCGCCGATCCGGCGCGGGTCCAGCGCATCCTCGGCGGCGCCGGATTCGCAGAGGTCGCGCTCGCGCCGCATGACGTCCCGTTCGATCTTGCCGCCGGCGGCGGGCTCGAAGCCGCAGTCGAGAACATGCTCGAGATCGGGCCGGTCGGCCGTGCAGTCGAAGGTCACGACGCCGAGACCCGCGCCAAAATCGCAGTGTCGGTGCGCGACGCGCTGGCGCCCTACGCCAAGGGCAAGGTCGTCGCCCTGCCGGCGGCGATCTGGATCGTGGCGGCGCGCAATCCCTAGAGCAGCACCGCGACGCGGCGGCGCAACTCGGGAATGAGCGTCCGGCGGAACCACGGATTGTGCTGCTCCGACGCCGTGGTGTGCCGCGTGCTGATCCACGAGATCGGCCATCATTTCGGATTCAGCGACGCAAACATGGAACGCATCGAGGGCAAGAACTAGGGCAGCCATAAAAAAGCCCAAAAAGCCTCAGATACACAGCCTCATATAATATAAGCGTGAGGGCGCACAGGTGTCTGGAATTTATGGGCTAAAATCTACACGCGATAATGTCATTCGCTATGTGGGCCAAGCGACGAATATCCGTCGTAGATTCAATCAGCATTATAAATGTAGCCGAGAATATCCCAAAGACAGGTGGATCGCTCAGGAGCGTCATGATGGCTACGACTTAACATACTGCGTGTTGGAGTGGTGCGCACACGATCAACTAAGCGATCGGGAGTCATATTGGACACAACGAATTCCAAATTTATTTAACCGGAGATTACCAAAATACATTCCTGCTCTAGTAAGTCCATCCGACAAAGAACACATTAAGGAGGCCCAAGGCACCTCTCAATTCTTCGAAAATTGGCTTGGTCATATTGGGATTCGATACTATCCAAAATTTGACTCGTGGCGCGCATTCGTATTTTGCGGATCTTGTTTTACACATCTCCGTGGCGACGGCGGACCGGTTTCAATGCGTAACGAGACTTACATAGGTGAGTTTGGTCGCACTCAGCACTGGGGCGACTGGCACTTCTCTGATCCTAATGACGCAATCAAAGCCCGCGATTACTATCGCACAAAATTGGATGAGGGAATGCGTGGTTATGGCCAGCCTATTCAGTGGCCGCAAGATCGACCAATTAGCCGCTAAAGCAACTCCCGCACGCGCTTGCGGAGATCGGGCAGAAGCCGCCGCTTGAACCACGGATTCTTCTGTTCCCACGCCGTGGTGCGCCAGGATGGGTGCGGCAGCGGCCAGTATGCGGGCAAATAGTCGCGCCAGTGATACACCGTTTCGGTCATGCTGTTGCGGCGGGTTTCCGGCAGGTAATAATCGATGGCGTAGGAGCCGACCAGCAAGGTGAGTTCCACCTTCGGCAGTTCGGCCAGCAAGCGCGGATGCCAGAGCGGCGCGCATTCGGGCCGCGGCGGCAGATCGCCGCCCTTGGCGTCCCGCCCCGGATAGCAAAAGCCCATGCCGAGCACCGCGACGCGGCTTTCGTCGTAGAAGGTGTTGCGGTCGATGCCGAGCCATTCGCGCAGCCGGTCGCCGCTGCGGTCGTTGAAGGTCAATCCGGTTTCGTGGACGCGGGTGCCGGGCGCCTGGCTCAGGATGAGAATCCGCGCCGAAGCCGATACCCGCACCACCGGGCGCGGACCCAGCGGCAGGTGTTTGGCGCAGACACGGCAGGCGCGGATCTCGGTAAGCAGGGCATCGAGCCGGTCGGGTGCGGATTGGATGGCGGCGCGCATGGCGGCCTATTCTAGGTCCAGAATTAAAGTGTTATATTTCAATGGCTTGGCATCAGACATGGCAAATTTAGCGGCAGGTTGTAAAGAATTCCGACAGGCCGTTAACGCAGCGCGGCGGCGACGTTGCCGCCGTCAACCGTCGTTATGTCGCCGGTCGTCTTGAGCGCGGTCGCGTGATAGAGGAAGGCCGCCGCAACATCCTCGGCCGTCACTTCGCGGCCCAGGAGATTGCCGCGCATGTAATCGGCTTCGTTGAGCCCGCGCGCCTTGGCGCGCGCCGCGATCATCTCCTTGGTCAAAAGGCCGCCGCGAACGCGGTCGGCGTTGACGCCGTTTGCGCGGATGCCGTCCTTGCCGCATTCGAGCGCGTATTGGCGCATCAACAGCAAGGTCGCCGCCTTGGGCATTCCATAAGGTCCGAATTCGGGGCCGGGATTGACCGCCTGCTTGGAGACGTTGAACAGCAGGCAGCCGCCCATGCCCTGCGCGCGCATCATGCGCACCGCCGCCTGCGCCACCCGCTGATGGGCGAAGAAATTGAGCTCGAAGCTCTGGCGCAGCACATCGTCCTCGAGTTCGGCGATGTCGCCCTGCCAGGCGGCGCCGGCATTGGAGACGGCGATGTCGACGCCGCCGAAAATTTCCGCCGTCCGGGCGAAAGCAGTGCTGACCGATTCACCGTCGGTTACGTCGCAGGTCACGGCCAGACCGCCCAGGGATTGGGCGAGCTTTTCGACCGCCGCCGTATCCTTGTCCAACAGCGACAGCTCCGCCCCGGCCGCTTTGAAGGCGCGCGCCACCGCCGCGCCGATCGCGCCCGCGGCGCCCGTGATCAACGCCACCTGGCCCTGCAACGGCTTTTCCGTTTCCTTGCCGAGCTTGGCCTGTTCCAACGACCAGTATTCCATCGCGAAGAGGTCTTTCTCCGGCAGGGATTCGAACCGGCCGATCGATTCGGCGTCGGTGATGACCGCGATCGCGTTTTCGGCGATGTCGGCGGCGATGCGCGCGTCCTTCTTGCTGCGCCCCAAGCCGAACAGCCCCACCCCCGGCACCAGCGCGACGCGCGGCAACGGATCGAGCGGACGCTTCTTCGGCTCGATGCGGGCGTTGTGGCTGGTGAAATAAGCCTTGTAGCGGTCGATGAAGGTCTTGGCCGCTTCGTGAACGTCCTTGCGGAATTGCGCCATGTTGGCGGCGTCGGGCGCCGGCAGCAGCATCGGCAGGTTTTTGGTGCGGATGGTGTGATCGGGCGTCACCACGCCGAGCTGGGAATAGCGCGAAAGTTCCTTGCCGTTGACGTAGTGGAGCACTTCCGGGCCGGAACGGAATTCGCAGATCAGCCGCCGCCACGCGCCCTCGACCTTGTCGTCCTTCAGGCCGCAGGCGCCGCGCAGGATGGGCGCGATTTCGGCCGCCGGCGCCAGCCGCTTGGGCAGGATCGCGGCCGAGAAGGTCCGCCGCCCGCGCGCCAGGCGTTCCTCGGCCGCGGTCACGGCGGCGATCATGCGTTCATAGGCCTGTTGCGCGCTGTCGCCGAAGGTGAAGATGCCGTGCTTCAAGAGCACCAGCCCCTCGACCGCGGGATCGGATTCGAACACCCGCGCCGCCTTCTTGGCGAGATCGAAGCCCGGCATGATGTAAGGCACCAGGCCGAGCCGCCCGCCATAGACTTCGCGGCACAGCTTCTCGCCCTCGGGCTGGTCGGTCAGGCTCAACACGGCCGTGGCGTGGGTGTGGTCGATGAATTTCCCCGGCAGGAAGGCGTGCAGCAGGGTCTCGACCGAGGGGTTGGGCGCGCTTGGGTCCAGAAGATTGGCGCGCTGCAACCGCACTATGTCCTCGTCGGAAAGATGGGTGCGCGTCTTCATCTGCAGCAGCGGTTTGAGGCGCACCGCCGGCAGCCCGGCGGGCTCGATCTCGGCCATGTCCCAGCCGCTGCCCTTGACGCAAAGAACCTCGGTTTCCTCGCCCAAAAGATCGGGCATGCGCATCTTGACCGAGGTGTTGCCGCCGCCATGCAGCACCAGCTTCGGATCCTGGCCCAGAAGGCGCGAGGTGTAGACGCGCAGGGCCAGATCGGCGGCGATCCCCTGTTGGGCATAGCGCGAAGTCAGGCTCTTGGCCTCAGCATCCCGCCAGCGGCTTTTCATGCGTGTTTCCTCATGGCCCGGAGCATAGAATAAGATACGCGCCAAGGAGAGTGAAATGACCCCGCCTTCCGCCCCGCGCGGCGTATTCGCCGCGGTGCTGACCCCCCTGGACCGGGATCTCGAGCCCGATCTCAAGGCCTTCGCCGCGCATGCGCGCTGGCTTTTGGCGAATGGCTGCGACGGCCTGGCGCCGTTGGGCACGACCGGCGAGGCGAATTCGCTGTCGCTCGGCCAAAGGATGAAGATCATCGAGACGGTGGCGGCCGAGCTGCCGGTGGAAAAATGCGTCATCGGCTCGGGCGCCTGCGCGCTGGCCGACGCGGTGCAGCTGACGCGCGCGATCGTGCAAGCGGGTGCCGCGGGCGCCTTGATCCTGCCGCCCTTCTATTACAAATCGCCGGGCGAGGACGGGCTTTACGCGTTTTTCTCCGAGGTGATCGAGCGCACCGGCGACGCGCGGCTGCGGCTTTACCTCTATCACTTCCCGCAGCTTTCGGCGGTGCCGATCCAGCTGCCGCTGATCGAGCGGCTGAAGAAGAGTTATGGCGACGTCATCGCCGGGCTCAAGGACAGCGGCGGCGATTGGAGCTATTCGGCGGCGCTGCTCAAGGCGCTGCCCGGCTTCGGCGTATTTTCGGGCAGCGAGCAATATCTGCTCAACAATCTGCGCGCCGGCGGGGTGGGCACCATCTCGGCCTCGGTCAACGTCACCGCGCCTCTGGCCCAGCCGGTCAATCGGGTGTGGCGGACGCCGGAGGCCGAGGCGCTGCAAAAGACGCTCACCTCGGCGCGCGTGCTGTTCCAGGATTATCCGCTGGTGGCGGCGTTGAAGGAGACCATGGCGCTCATTTCCGGCAACGCGGAATGGCGCAACATCCTGCCGCCCAACGCGCCGCTTTCCAAGGATCAGCGTGTCGAGATCGAGGCGCGGCTCAAGCAGCTTCCGGCGCTGCGTCCGGTGATGGAATCGCTGCGCGCGGCTTAGACCGCCGCGGACCCGCTTATTGCAGCCGCGCCTTCTTGAGGAAGCTGGCGCGGTCGGCGGAGCGGAGATTGATGGTCATGGTGCGGCCGTCGCGGAACACCACCATCGGCACCTCGACCCCGGCCGGGCCCAGCGCCCAGATCGAGCGGTAGAGCGAACCCAGATCGCCGATCTCCTTCCCCGCCAGCGACATGACGATGTCGCCGGTGTGGATGTCGGCGCGGCGCGCCGGCGCGTTGTTGGCCAGACCCGCCACCACCACCTTGCCGTCGATCTCGGTGGCGTAGAGCCCGAGCCAGGGCCGCGGCGGCTTGTTTTGCCGACCGAGCGTCAGCAGATCCTCATAGACCGGCTTCAGCAGATCGACCGGCACCACCATGTTGAGATGCTCGGGCGGCGCGTTGTCGCGCGCCTGCTGCAAGTGCAAGGAGCCGATGCCGATGAGCTTGCCCGCCTGGTCGATGACCGCGGTGCCGCCCCAATTGGGATGCGCCGGCGCGGTGAACAGCGCCTCTTCCAGGAGATATTCCCAATAGCCCGCGAATTCCTGCTTGGCCGCGACGCGCGCCGCGATCGAACGTTGCCGGCCGCCGGCGCCGCCCACCACCACCTTGTCGCCGATGCGCGCGGAGGACGAATCGCCCAAGGGTAAAGCCGGCAGGTTGAGCTTGCCCAAGGCCTGCACCAGGCCGAAACCGGTCTCCTGGTCGTAGGCCAGGACATGACCGGGCACGGCGCGGCCATCATGGGTGTTGAGCCAGATGCTTTCGGCCTCGGTGACGAGATAGCCGATGGTCAGGACGATGCCGTCAGCGCGGATGACGACGCCGTTGCCGGCGCGTTCGGTGCCGAGCGTGCCGGCGGTGAAAGCGTCCTCGGGCACGGCGGCGCGCACGCCCAGCACCGAGGCGAGCGCGCGTTCGAGGTTGAAGTCGTAATCCTCGGGGTTGGGCCGCGCTTGCGGCGGGGTTTCCCAATCGGCGGGCGAAGCCATGCGGGACAAGATACACCAGCGGCGGCGGAAGCGCGAATCGCCAGAGGCGCCGGAGACCGCGTCTAGTCCTCGTCCGCCTCGCGCCTCAAGCGCTTGATGCGGCCGCGTTCGTGCTTGGCCGAAAGCCGCCGCTCGCGCGACGTCCTGGTCGGCTTGGTGGCGCGGCGCGGCTTGGGCGCCAGCGCCGCGCGGGCGAGCAGCTCGCGCAATCGCGCGCGCGCGTCCTCGCGGTTGCGCTCCTGCGAACGGAAGCGATGCGCGGTAATGACCAGCACGCCCGCGTGATTGAGCTTTCGCCCGGCCAGGGCCTTGAGGCGCCGGCGCGCGGCATCGTCGAGAAAGCGCGCGCGGCCGAGGTCATAGCGCAGCTGCACCGCGCTCTCGACCTTGTTGACGTTCTGCCCGCCCGGGCCGCTCGAGCGGATGAAATGCTCTTCGAGCGCGGTCTCGTCGATCGGAATATCGGGCAGAATCACGGCTTGCCCGTGCCGGGATGGGGATTGGCGCCGGGCTGATCGGGAACCTCGTAGGGCGGCAACATCAACGGCAACGAGGAACGGGGCAGCTGCGATTGATCCCAGCCGCCGCCCAGGGTCTCGATCAGCAGCACGCTGGCATTAAGCCGGCTCTGGGTGATGCTGTAGGCGGTCTGCTGGTCGGCGAGCGACGTGGCCTGGGCCGTCACCACGGTGGTGAAATCGACCGTGCCGGCGAGATATTCGTTCAGGATCAGTTTCTCGGCCAGCTGCGCCGCCGTGACCGCGCTGTCCTGCACCGCCGTCTGCTGTTCGAGGATCTTGAGCGCGGCGAGATTGTCCTCGACGCCCTGGAAGGAGGTCAGCACGGCCTGGCGGTAATTGGCGACGGTCTGGTCGTAGCCCGCGCGCGCCGCCGCGAGCTGCGCGGTGGTCAAGCCGCCGTTGAACAGGTTGAAGCTGATCTGTGGCCCGAAGGTCCAGGCGAGGTTCGAGCTTTTTATCAGCGTGTCGAGCATCGTGCTGCTGAAACCGTAGGATCCGGTCAGGGTGAGGGTGGGAAAATACCCGGCGATGACGACGCCGATCTGGGCATTGGCGGCGGCGACGCTGCGTTCGGCCGATGCCACGGTCGGATTGCGCTCCAACAGCGCCGACGGCACGCCCGCCGGCGCCACCGGCACGTGCAGGGCATAGGGCAAAGGCGCCGGCTGCAGCGAGAATTCCGCCGGCGGCTTGCCGATCAGCACGGCGATGGCGTGTTCGAGCTGGGCGCGCGGCACCTCGATCGCCAGCGCCTGGGAGCGCGTGTTGTCGAGCTGCGCCTGGGCCTGGGCCACGTCGGAGCGCGCCGATACCCCCACCTTGTAGCGGTTCCGGGTGATCTGCAGCGTGCGCGCATAACCCGCCGCCGTGTCATCCAACAACCGCTTGGTCTCGTCGGCGATGCGGAGCTGGAAATAATCCTGCGCCAGCGTCGCCTGCTGCGAGAGCCGCAACGCGGCGAGATCGGCGGCCGAGGCCTGGGCGGTTGCGCGCGCGCTTTCCACCTGGCGGCGCACCTGGCCCCAGATGTCGATCACCCAGGATGCGTCGACCGGCAGGCTGAACTCGTTGCGGATGTTGGCGCTGTTGCCGCCGCCCCCGTTCGAGCCGAAGGAGCCGCCGGGGGTGCGCGAGCGCGTCGCCGCCGGATCGATGCCGATCGAGGGGAAATAGCCGGCGCGCGCCTCGCCCACCAGAGCCACCGCCTGGCGATAGGCCGCTTCGGAGGCTTTCAGGGTCTGGTTCGAGATATCGACCTGCTTTTCGAGCCCGTCCAGCACCGGATCGTTATAGACCGACCACCAGGGCTGGCCGCTCTCCGGCGCGCGCGGCTCGGCCGGCTTCCAGTCGCCGAGCTCCTTGAAGGCCTCGGGCGTTTCGTTCGACGGTCGCTCGTAATTGGGCCCGACCGAGCATGACGCCAGCAAGGTCGCCGGCATCAGCAAGGCGAGGATTTTCGCGCGGGAAAACGTCATGTCATTCCCCCGGCGCCGGTTCGGGCTCGGCTGCGAGCGGATCGTGCTTGCCCCAGCGCGCCTGGCTCCACAAGCGGAAGCGGTCGAGATAGAGATAGATCACCGGCGTGGTGTAAAGCGTCAGCATCTGGCTGACCAGCAGACCGCCGACGATCGAGATGCCGAGCGGCCGGCGCAGTTCGCTGCCCTCGCCGAAGCCGATGGCCAGGGGAATCGCGCCCAGCATCGCCGCCATCGTGGTCATCATGATCGGGCGGAAGCGCATCAGGCAGGCCTGGTAGATCGCGTCGTAGGAGGAGAGATGCTGCGTGCGTTCGGCGTCGAGCGCGAAATCGATCATCATGATGGCGTTCTTCTTGACGATGCCGATCAGGAGAATGACGCCGATGAGCGCGATGATGCTAAACTCGATGTTGAACAACAGCAGCGCGAGCACCGCCCCCACCCCCGCCGACGGCAATGTCGAGAGGATGGTGATGGGATGGACGTAGCTTTCGTAAAGCACGCCCAGCACGATATAGACCGCCGCCAGCGCCGCCAGGATCAGGATCGGCTCGTTGGCAAGCGAGGCCTGGTAGGCCGCGGCGGTGCCCTGATAGGTGCCGCGGATGTCCGCCGGCACGCCCAGGCTGAGCATCGCCGCGGCGACAGCGCTGGTCGCGTCGCTCAGCGATTTTCCCGGCGCCAGGTTGAAGGAGATGGTGGTGGCGACCGACAGTCCCTGGTGATTCACCGCCAAGGGCGTGGTGCCTGGGCCGTAGCTCGAAAACGCCGCCAGCGGCACCATGGTCTCGGCGGATGTGGCGACCGCGCTGCCGGTCGAGGTGCCGCTATGGGTCGAGTTGGCGATGGAATTGGTCGCCTGGTTGCGCGCCGCGTCGGCCGAGGCCGCCACGGCGGCCGAGGTGGAGGATTGTCCGGCCGCGACCACCGTGCCGGCAACCGCGTTGGACGATTGCGTGCCGCCCACGGCGCCGCCCGAGGTCGAGACATAGAGCTGCTTCAGCGTATCGGGGCTTTGCCAGAACTCGGGCGCGACCTCCATGATGACGTGATACTGGTTCAAGGGGTTATAGATGGTCGAGACCTGGCGCTGGCCGAAGGCGTCGTAGAGCGTGTTGTCGATTGCGCTGACGGTCAGCCCCAGCCGCGCGGCCGAAGAGCGATCGATCGCCAGATCAGTCTCGAGGCCCTTGTTCTGCTGGTCGGAATTGACGTCGGTCAGCTCGGGAAGTTGCTGCAACGCCTGGGTTATCTTGGGCGCCCATAGGTTGATCTCGTCGAGATCGTCGCCTTGCAGCGTGTATTGGTACTGCGCATTCGCCTGCCGGCCGCCGACGCGGATGTCCTGCGCCGCCTGGAAGAACAACGTCGCGCCCGGCACCACCGCCATCTCGCGCCGGAGCCGCGCGATCACCTGGGTCGCCGAGGGGCGGTCGGCGATGGGCTTGAGCGAGACGAACACGAAGCCGCCATTGGTCTGGCCGCTGCCGGTGAAGCCGACCACGCTGTCCACGGCCGGATCGGCGTGGATGATGTTGATGAACTGGGTCAGCTTCTGCGACATCAGCTGGAAGGAGATGCTCTGATCGGCCTGGATGCTGCCGGTGAGCCTTCCGGTGTCCTGCTGCGGGAAAAAGCCCTTGGGCACGATGTAAAAGAGAAAGACGTTGAGGCAGAGCGTGGCGACCAGGATGAGCAGTATCAGCGGCGAGCGGCGCAGCGACCAGGCGAGGCTGCGCGCATATCCCTGCCGTGCCCGCTCGAAGACGCGCTCGCTCGTGCCGGTGATGCGCGCCAGGAATCCGCGCCGGGCCGCGGGCTTCCCATCGTCCGCGCGGCGCTCGCGGCGCAGGAGATAGGCGCACATCATCGGCGTGGTCGAAAGCGATATCAGCAACGAGACCAGGATCGCGACCGACAGCGTCACCGCGAATTCGCGGAACAGGCGGCCGATGATGCCGCCCATCAGCAGGATGGGCGTGAACACCGCCACCAGCGACAGGCTCATCGACAGGACGGTGAAGCCCACCTCGCGCGCGCCCAGCAGCGCGGCCTGGAAACGGGGCATGCCGGCTTCGATGTGGCGCGAGGTGTTTTCCAGCACGACGATGGCGTCGTCGACGACGAAGCCGGTCGCCACCGTCAAGGCCATGAGCGAGAGATTGTCGAGGCTGAAGCCCAGCAGATACATCACGCCGAAGGTTCCGATCAGCGACACCGGCACCGCCACCGCCGGGATCAGGGTGGCGCGGCCGCTCCTGAGGAACAGGAAAACCACCATGATCACGAGCGTGATCGAGATCATCAGCGTGCGCTCGACGTCGTTGAGCGAGGCGCGGATGGTGACCGACTGATCCATCGCCTGCGAGATGTCGATGCCGGCGGGGATTTCGTTCTTGAGGAACGGCAGCTGCGCGCGCACCCGGTCCACCGTGCTGATGATGTTGGCGCCGGGCTGGCGATAGACGATCACCAGCACCGCCGGCTTGCCATTGGCGAGACCGGCATTGCGGATATTCTCGACCGAGTCGTTGACTTGCGCCACGTCGGAAAGGCGCACCGCGGCGCCGTTGCGGTAGGCCACGATCAGGGAGGCGAATTGGGCGGCGGTGCTGGCATTGTCGTTGGCGTAGATCTGGTAACGCTTGCCGTCCTGCTCGATCGCGCCCTTCGGGCTGTGGGCGTTCGCCGCCGACAGCGCCGCGCGCACATCCTCGAGCCCGATGCCGTATTTGCTGAGGGCGTTGGGGTTGAGCTCGGCCCTGACCGCGGGAAGCGCGCTGCCGCCGACATCGACCTCGCCGACGCCGTCGACCTGCGACAGCTTCTGCTCGATGACCGTGGTGGCGGCGTCGTACATCTGGCCGCGGGTGAGCGTGTCGGAGGTCAGCGCCAGGATCATGATCGGTGCGTCAGCCGGGTTGACCTTGCGATAGGTGGGGTTCTGCCTGAGGCTGGTGGGCAGATCGGCGCGCGCCGCGTTGATCGCCGCTTCCACATCGCGCGCGGCGCCGTCGATGTCGCGATCGAGGCCGAATTGGAGCGTGATGCGCGTCGAGCCGACCGAGCTCGACGAAGTCATTTCCGTCACGTCCGCAATCTGCCCGAGGTGGCGCTCGAGCGGCGTCGCCACGCTGGTCGCCACCACTTCGGGGCTGGCGCCCGGCAAGGTGGCGCGCACCGAGATGGTGGGGAAATCGACCTGCGGCAAGGGCGAAACCGGCAGCAGGAAGAAGGCCAGGCCCCCGGCCATCGCCACGCCGAGCGTCAAGAGCGTGCTGGCGACCGGCCGGCGGACGAAGATTTCGGAGGGGTTCACGGCTTGGTGCCCTCCTCTTCGGTCGCTTCGTTGAGGAGCCCGCCGTAACGTCGGCGCAGCCGGATCCCCCAGCGGTCGAAGGTCAGATAAATCACCGGCGTGGTGAAGAGCGTGAGCATCTGGCTCACGATCAGCCCGCCGACGATGGTCAGGCCCAGCGGGTGGCGCAATTCCGAGCCGGTGCCGGTGCCCAGCATCAGCGGCAGCGCGCCCAGAATGGCCGCCATGGTGGTCATCAGGATCGGGCGGAAACGCAGCAGGCTCGCCTGGTAGATCGCGTCGCGCGGCGACTTGCCCTCGTTGCGTTCGGCGTCGAGCGCGAAATCGATCATCATGATCGCGTTCTTCTTGACGATGCCGATCAGCAGGATGATGCCGATGATGGCGATGACGGTGAGATCGTCATGCACCAGGATCAGCGCCAGGAGCGCGCCGATGCCGGCCGAGGGCAAGGTCGAGAGGATGGTGACCGGGTGGATGAAGCTCTCATAGAGCACACCCAGCACGATATAGACCGTGACCACAGCCGCCAGGATGAGCCAGACCTCGTTGCCGAGCGAACTCTGGAAGGCCTGCGCCGAGCCCTGGAAAACCGTGACGATGCTGCGCGGCAAGCCGATCGCGCTCTCGGCCTTGCGGATGGCGTTGACGCCCTCGCCGAGCGAGACGCCCGGCGCCAGATCGAAGGAGATCGAATATGAGGGAAACTGGCCCAGATGGTCGATCTGCAGCGGCGCCGTCTGGACCGAGGTTGCGGCCATGGCGCTCAAGGGCACCTGGCCGCCGCCGGCGGACGGCAGGTAGATCGAGGAAAACGAATCGAGCGAGGTCTGCAGGTCCTTGTCCGCCTCGAGAATGACGCGATACTGGTTCGATTGGGTGAAGATGGTCGAGACGATGCGCTGGCCGAAGGCGTCGTAGAGCGCGTTGTCGATGGTCGCCGGGGTGATGCCGAAACGGCCGGCGGTGTCGCGGTCGATGGTGATATAGGCCGACAGGCCCTGATCCGATTGGTCGCTCACCACATTGGCGAGTTCGGGCAGCTGGTTGAGCTGGTTGACCAGCTTCGGCGTCCAGGATGCGAGCTCGTCCGGGTTGGCGTCTTCGACCACGAATTGGTATTGCGAGCGGCTGATGGTGGTGTCGATGGTTAAATCCTGCACCGGCTGCAGGTAAAGTGTGACGCCGGGAATGGCGGCGGTTTCACGCTCCAGATCGTCGATGACCGATGTCACGTTCTTGCTGCGGTCGTCGGGCTGTTTCAAATTGATGAGGAACCGGCCGCTGTTGAGCGTGGTGTTGGTGCCGTCGACGCCGATGAACGAGGACAGGCTCACGACATTGGGATCCTTGAGGATGGCGGCGGCCAGACCCTGCTGGCGTTGCGCCATGGCGTCATAGGAAACCGATTCGGCGGCCTGCGAGATGCCCTGGACCAGTCCCGTGTCCTGAACCGGGAAAAATCCCTTGGGAATGACGACATAGAGGATGACGGTCAGCACCAGCGTCGCCACCGCGATCAGCAGCACCAGCGGCTGGCGGTCGAGCACCCAGTTGAGCCCGCGGCCGTAATTGTGGATGAGGCCGTCGAATTTCTCGCGATTCCAGCGCTGGAAGCGGTTTTCCTTGGTCTCGTTGGCCCGGCGCAGCAGCTTGGCGCAGGCCATCGGCACCAGGGTCAAGGACACCACCGCCGAGATCAGGATGGTGACCGCCAGCGTGAGCGCGAATTCGCGGAACAGCCGCCCCACCACATCGCCCATGAAGAGAAGGGGAATGAGAACGGCGATCAATGAGATCGTCAGCGAGATAATCGTGAAGCCCACCTGCGCCGAGCCTTTCAGCGCGGCCTGCAAGGGAGGATCGCCCGCCTCGATGTAGCGCGCGATGTTCTCGATCATGACGATGGCGTCGTCGATCACGAAGCCCGAAGCGATGGTCAACGCCATGAGCGAAAGGTTGTCGAGGCTGAACCCCAGCAGATACATGGCGCCGAAGGTGCCGACGAGCGACAGCGGAACCGACAGGCTGGGTATGATAGTGGCCCGCGTGTTGCGCAAAAAGACGAAGATCACCAGCACCACCAGCACCACCGCCAGCATCAGTTCGAACTCGACGTCGTGGACCGATGCGCGGATGGTGACGGTGCGGTCGGTCAGCACCGCGACGTCGATCGCCGCCGGCAGCGACGACTGCAATTGCGGCAGCAGGCTCTTGATGCCGTCGACCACGGCGATGACGTTGGCGCCGGGCTGGCGCTGGATGTTGAGGATCACCGCCGGCGTGGTGTTCATCCAGGCGCCGAGCTTGTCGTTCTCGGAGTCGTTCACCACCGTCGCGACATCGCCGAGATGCACCGGCGCGCCGTTCTTGTAGGCGATCACGATCCCGAGATAGTCGTCGATGTTCTGCAGCTGGTCGTTGGCGTTGATGGTGTAGGAGCGCGTCGGCCCGTCGAAATTGCCCTTGGGCGTGTCGACGTTGGCGTTGGCGACGGTGGTGCGCAAATCGTCGATATTGAGCCCGTAGGCCGAGAGCGCGCGCAGATCGGCCTGGACGCGCACCGCCGGCACCTGCCCGCCGGCGATGCTGACCAGGCCAACGCCGGGCAACTGCGAGATCTTCTGCGCCAGTCGCGTATTGGCCATATCCTCGACCTGCGGCAAGGGCATGGTGGTCGAGGTGAGCGCCAGCGTCAGGATCGGCGCGTCGGCGGGATTGACCTTGGCGTAGATCGGCGGCGCCGGCAGGTCGGTCGGCAGCAGATTGCCGGCCGCGTTGATCGCCGCTTGCACTTCCTGTTCGGCGATATCGAGGCTGATGTTCAGCCCGAATTGCAGGGTGATGACGGAAGCGCCGGCCGAGCTCGTCGACGACATCTGGTTGAGGTTCGGCATCTGGCCGAACTGCACCTCCAAAGGCGCCGTGACCGAGGAGGTCATCACGTCGGGCGAGGCGCCGGGATAGAAGGTCTGCACCTGGATGGTCGGGTAATCGACCTCGGGCAGCGCCGACAAGGGCAGGAATTGGAAGGCGACGATGCCGCTGAGCATGATCGCCACCATCAGCAGCGAGGTCGCGACCGGACGGATAATGAACAGGCGGGAGGGACCCATGCGGTCGCCTCAGGCGCCGATGCCGGGCCGCGCGCTCATTGGCCGCCCCCGCTGGGTTGCTGCCCGTTCTGCTGATTCTGCTGCTGATGATGGTGCTGGTGTTGCGGCGGATTGGCCGGGACGAGATTGACAGGGGCCGAATTGGCGGGCGGCTGGGTTGCATCCGCTGGCGCGGGCGGCGTTTGATCGGGCGCGGCCACGGCCGGAGCCACGCCGCTTGCGGGCGCGGCCGGGGTCTGGTCGCTTGCCGGCGCAGCCGGCGCTTGGTCGCCCGCCGGCGCAGCCGGCG
>DATNMV010000059.1:0-5911 GCA_035602175.1 Allostellaceae bacterium | reverse complement strand
CCCCCGCACCCGCCGCGCAGCAACCGGGCGACGCAACCCAAACCATCCCTGCGCCGCCGCCAAGCCAGAACCCCGCGACGGCCGCGTTGCCGCCCGGCCCGCTCAAAAACCTGCGCGCGATCGCCGCGCTCTTTCCCGAATATGTTCACGTCGTGGTGCGCGCCGAAAGCGGCATCCGCCGCCTCGCTGATTTGAAGGACAAGCGCGTGGCGCTGGGCGAGCCGGGCTCGGGCACGCTGGCCGATGCGCGCCTGGTGCTCGAGGCCGCCGGGCTTTCCGAATGCGACCTTAAGCCGAGCTACCGGCGCCTGGCGCAATCGGCGGAAGCCTTGCGCCGCGGCGATATCGACGCGCTCATCCTGGTCGCCGGATATCCGGTGCCGGCGGTGGCCGATCTCGCCTCGCTGGTCAAGGTGCGGCTGCTGCCGGTGCCGGCGGGCTTCGCGCGCGCGCTGCACGCCAAATATCCGTTCTTCGCCGGCGGATCGATCCCGGGCGCCACATATCCCGGCATCGACAAGGAGACGCCGTCGGTGGCGGTGACGGCGTTGTGGATCGTGCGCGCCGAGACGCCCGACGATCTGGTCTATGCCATAACATCGGCGCTGTGGCAGCCGGCCTCGCGCCGCATCCTCGACGGTGGCCACCCGGCGGGCAGAAAGATTCTTCTCGCCAATGCGCTGAAGGGGTTCGATCTGCCGCTCCATCCGGGCGCGGCGCGCTATTACCGCGAGATCGGCCCGCCGCCCACCATAGAGAAGAAGCCCTAACTAGATCGCCGGCGCGTTCTTGGCGTGCAGCGCCATGCCGATCAGCGCCACGCCGCCGAACACCAGATCGATGCCGACCAGCAGCCCGAGCGCCCAGACGGCGGTGCCGGGCAGGCCGGCGAAGATGAAGGCGGCCAGGACCAGGTCGATGATGCCGTTCAGCACCAGCCAGAACCAGCGGCCCGACAAGGCGCGCTTGTGCTCGAAGGCGAACAGGATCGAGAGCACGCCTTCGACCGCGAAAAAGGCGATCAGCACCAGGGTGAGCGACACCGCGCCGCCGACCGGCCAGCCGATCAGGATGATGCCGACCACGATGCCGAGCACGGCCGAGAGCAGCGACCACCAGAAACCCGGCGCCTGCCTCATCCAAAACGTGGTGGCGAGGCCGACGATGCCGCTGATGAGAAAGAGCCAGCCCAGGAATATCGCCACCGCCAGGGTGGCCAAGACCGGAACCAGGATCGCCGCCGCGCCGAGGATCACCAGCACGATGCCCTCGATCAGATAGGCCACCCAATGCTGGCGCAACACTTTGCTTGCATCGATCATCGACATGACGAGCCTTCCCCTGTTGTTCTCGTTCGCTTGGCGGCCAGGATGTGCCTTTTCCGCGCCGCGAACAAGCCGCCCGCGCCGTCAGCCGGGCAGCTCGTCCTCCTCGACGATGGTGAAGCGGTAATAGGCGTCGTCGATGGTGGCCATGGCGCGTTCGTGCCATTTGATCCGGGCCTGGTCGAAGCCGTCGAACGGCCCGTATTTCTCGGCCGTGCCGGGCTTCATGCGCTTGAACGCGGCGTCGAGATAAAGCCCGCCGACGACGTAATATCTCACGGCATCACCGGCGCACCCGCATCGATCGAATCCGCCGCCAGCTGGGAGTCCAAAAGCCGGCCGTAACGGCCGAGCATCCACACGATGCGCTCGAGCAGGCTGGTGAGCGCGTAAAGGCTGGCGCGGTCCTCGGACGACAGGCCCTGATCGGTCGTCATCACCCGGCGGCGCAGCGCCTCGACCAGGCTGCCGCGGTCGGAGGTGAATTGCCGCAACAGCGCGACGTCCTCGCGGTCGCGGCCGGAAACCGCGTCATTGGCGGTGAACAACAGTGCGGTCAGCCCCTCGACGATGTTCTCCACCAGCGAGCGCATCGCCGCGGTGGCGAAAGGCTGCGCGAGAATGCCGGCGAGCTCGTTCATCGATTCATGGATCGAGACCAGCAGGTCGTTGCAGCTGCGCCGGTCCGCGGCGCGGTCGAGCAGGTCGCGGTTGGCGCCGCTATCCGCCAGATCGTCGAGAAACCGCCGCACCGCCTCGAGCAGCGCCGCCGCCACCGGCAGGATCGCGTCGCGGCCGAGCCGGCGCTCGATTTCGTCGAGATGGCTGCTGAAGCCCAGACAAACCGGCAGCAGCCGGAAGATGCGCGCCTGTTCGCGGTCCACCAGGGCCAGCGCGGTCTCGGGCTCCTTCAGCGCCTCGTTGTAGATGAAGCGCGGGCGCGACAGATCCTCCTGGGGCGTCGGCGGCGTCACGCGCTCGAGCCAGGGCAGTATGGCGCGTCCGAACACGATCTGCACCACCACCGCCGCGAGCTGGCACGCGAGATAGACGAACGCCACCTGGCGCGCCGGGGAATCGCTCAAGGCGCGCGCGCCGTGCAGCAACAGCGGCAGATCGAACATGCGCTCGGCGACATAGAGCGGCACCAGCAGCGCCACGCCCAGGATCTTGAACAAGGATTGCATCTGAGGCAGATGGCGCGGCCGGCCGGACAGCTTGAAGCCGACGAAAAAGCTGGCGATGCCCGAACCGAAACAGGCGCCGAACACCACCAGCGTCGATTGATCGAGCGTCGAGATGCCGGCCGCGGCCAAAGCGGTGACGACGACGCCGACCGTGGCCGAGGATTGGACGAGGATCGCCATCGCCGCGCCGGCCGCGATCGCGGTCGGGACGGTGCGTCCTTCCGAGGCGAGGAAATCGCGCGACCAGGCGCCGCTGTTCATGCCGCCCGAGGTGCTGCGCATGATCTCGAGGCCGAAGAATATGAGCGCCACGGCGAACAGCACCGAAACCAACGGCCGCCAGCGCGGCGCGCGGTCGAGATTGAGGTAGAAGCACAATCCCGAAATCGCCAAGAGCGCGAAGATGAAAAGGTGCAGGCTGATGGCGGCGGCGAACACCAAGAGCGAGGTGCCGACATTCGACCAGGCCAGGATCGGCGCCGCATCGGCCGCGCCGAGCAGCCCGGTTTGCGCCAGGCTCACGAGGATGATGGTGACGGCGTTGGTGCTTTGCGTCAGCGCGCCCGACAGCGCGCCGATGACCGCGCCGAACACCGGGTGGGAGGCCGCGCGCGACACCCAATGCTGCATGCGCCGCCCGGTCATCTGGCCCATGGTGACGCGCAGGTTCTTCACCCCGATGAAGAACAGGCCCAATCCGGCCAGCAGGGAAAGGACGGCGTCGATGGTCATCGGATCACGCGGTAACCGCAGCCCCCTACCGTAGCACCTGACGTGCGAAGAACCTTGAAGGCCAAGCGCAACACATATCAGCGCGCGCCCGGCGTGGGAACCCTCCCCGTAGCACCTGCCGTGCGAAGGATAGGAGAAGGTTCATTGGCGCCGCCTAAAGTTGTACTGTCGGCAGGGGGAGGATCGCGATGGCCGGTAATGCTCTGTTGGCTTTCCGCCGCCGGCTCAACCCGTATTTCGACGACGACGCGCGGCAGAGCACGGCGGTGCGGGTGTTCAACATCCTCCTGGCGACGCTGATCGTCGTCAATGTCGGCGCGATCATCCTGGAATCAGTGGATGCCATCCGCGAGGCCCACCGCGAAACCTTCCGCTGGATCGAGCACATCGCCACCTCGGTGTTCGTGGTCGAATACGTGCTGCGCGCCTGGACTTCGGTGGACCGGGTCAGCGGCGCCTTCCGCGATCCGTTCTGGGGAAGGCTCAAATACCTGCGCGGGTTTTTCGCGCTGGTCGATCTGGTGGCGGTGCTGCCGGCGGTGTTGGGCTTGCTGGGCGCCTCGGATTTCCGCGTGCTGCGGCTGTTGCGGCTGTTGCGCATGTTGAAGCTCACCCGCCACTCGACCATTTTCGGCCTGATCGGGGCGGTGATCCGCGAGGAAGCCCAGGCCATCGGCGCGGTGGTATTCGTGCTCTGCCTCATCCTCACCCTAAGCGCCTCGCTGATGTACATGGTCGAGGGCGAGGCCCAGCCCTTGGTGTTCGATTCCATCCCGGCGGCGATGTGGTGGGCGGTCGAAACCATCACCACCGTGGGCTATGGCGACATGGTGCCGGTGACCGTGGCCGGCCGCATTTTGGGCGGCATCGTTTCCGTGCTCGGGATTTTGAGCTTCGCGATGTTCTCCGGCATCATCACCGTGGGATTCATGGAGCAGTTGAAGCTGCGCCGCGCGCAATACCAGCGGCTGGTCGACCGGCGGGTGGCCAAAGGCCGGCTTAACGAGGCCGACATGGTGGAGATGGAACGCCTCGGCGACAGGCTGGGCTTGCCCCAGGATGAGGCCGACGAGATGGTCATCGAGGCGGAAGAGGATTCGCCGAAAAGAAAACGCCGGAAGCGCCGGCGCAGAACTTAAACGCCGTAGCAGCTGACCTGCGAAGGCAAATCTAAAGAGTCCGGCCGTTAGCCGCCGACGATCTCGAGCTGCACGTCCACATTATTGCGCGTGGCGTGGGAATAGGGGCAGATCAGTTCGTGCGCGGTTTGCGCCAGCGCCGCGAGCTCGGCCTGTTTCAGGCTCTTGTCCTCGACGCGCAGTTTGACGGCGAGGCCGAAGCCGCCGCCTTCGCGCGGGCCGATCGACACCGCGCAGGTGACACGCGCCTTGGACGCGTCCTGCTTGTGCTGCTTGCCGACGAAATCGAGCGCGCCGCCGAAACAGGCGGCATAGCCCGCGGCGAAGAGATGTTCGGGCGTGGCGGTGTTGGGCTTGCCGGGGCCGCCCATCGCCTTCGGCACCGAGAGATCGGCCGCGACGATGTGGTCGTCGGTTTCGGTGTGCCCGTTGCGCCCGCCGACGGCGGTTGCGGTGGCGGTGAAAAACGGCTTGATCTTGTCGACCATGTTGGGTGCCTCCGGTTGTTGGATTGCGGAAGGCTAGGACTAATGTAAGGCGGACGCTAGCGGGAAGCCCGCATTCATCTCCTCATCGCCTTGTCTCGGGCTACGCCATTTTCTAACACGAGCGCCAACACTCCATTTAAATGTTGGCGGGCTTGCTAATGGCCGTAGCAAAGCTCAGTAACCGGAGCAGATTGCTCCTTCACGGCGCTGCCGCCATACTGGTACCAATGGACCAATTCGGCAGCTATCTCCGCGAACTTGAAAAGAATCTGCGGCGCGGAGTCGCCACCGAACACACTCACCGTCCGGCGCTGAAATCCTTCATCGAATCGTTCGATAAAGGTGTTACGGCCTTTAACGAGCCTAAACAGGTCGAATGCGGGGCGCCAGACTACATCATATTTCGCAAGGATATCCCTGTTGGGCATATCGAGGCTAAGGATGTGGACAAGGACCTCGACGCGGTCGAGGAGGACGAACAGCTCATCCGTTACCGCGATGCATTACCAAATCTAATACTAACGAACTATCTGGAATTTCGCTGGTTTGTTGACGGCGAGCGGCGCTTGACAGCCACGCTTGGTTCGGTAGGTCAGGACGGTGTAATCCGTCGCAACGAGAAGGACGGCGAACTAGTCTCCAATCTCCTTCAGGACTTCCTCAGGGCACAGGCCCCGACCATCGGGAGCCCTAAAGATTTGGCCTCGCGCATGGCAGCAAAGGCGCGGCTGATCCACGACATTATCCGCCGCGCCATAGAGACCGAAGCCAAGAGTGGTCTGCTGAACGTGACCATGGAGGGGCTGCGGCGAATACTTATTTCAGACCTTACGCGCGAGCAGTTCGCCGATATTTACGCTCAGACAATCTGCTATGGTTTATTCGCCGCCCGATGTAATCACAAGGGAACGGAATCCTTTACACGTAAGACGGCAGGCTATGACCTGCCGCAAACCAATCCGTTCCTGCGCGAGTTCTTTGGCAGCCTGGCCGGTCTTGATCTCGATGCACGTGTTGTCTGGGCGGTCGACGACTTGGTC
>DATNMV010000058.1:0-4652 GCA_035602175.1 Allostellaceae bacterium | reverse complement strand
CTGGCGCTTTATGCCGAGAAGCCGTTCTATCCCGCGGATATCCATGCCTGTCTCGAGGCGTTGCCGCCGCCGCGCATGCTCGTCACCACGCCCATCCATCTGCGCGCGTTGCTGGCGGATGAAACCGCCAATGCTCCGGCGGAATTCGTGCTCTGCGCCACCGCGCCCTTGGCCCCGCAATTGGCGGTCGCCGCCGAGGCGCGGTTTGGCGTGCCGCTTTACGAGATCTATGGCTGCTCCGAGGCGGGGCAGGTCGCCCGGCGCCGGACGGCGGCGAGCGAGGAATGGCGCTGCTTCCAGGGCATCACCCTGCGCCAGGACGATTCCGGCACTTGGGCCAGGGGGGTTCCGATCCCGGCGGAGGTTCTGCTCAACGACGTCATCGAGCTGCGCGGTCCGGACCGGTTCCTGCTGCACGGCCGCACCTCCGATCTCGTCAATGTCGCGGGCAAGCGCACCTCGCTCGCCCATCTCAATTATCATCTGAATTCCATCGATGGCGTCCGCGACGGGGTCTTCGTGATTCCGCCCGAAGACCACGGCGCGGTCACGCGCCTGGTTGCCTTCGTCGTCGCGCCGGGCGTGAAACCACAGGCGATCATCCGTGAATTGCGCCGCCGCATCGACCCGGCTTTCATGCCTCGCCCGCTGCGCCTGGTCGAATCCCTGCCGCGCAATTCCACCGGCAAGCTGCCTCAAGAGGCCATCGATAAAATGGCCGCCGAATTCGCGGAACGCTAGCCGGCTCCCACCCTTGTCTCATTCCGTCGAAATCATTTTCGCCGCGGATCATCCCGCCGCCCAAGGCCATTTCCCGGGCAACCCGATCATTCCCGGCGCGGTCTTGTTGGACGAGGTCCTCGGCGCGATCGGCGCGTCGGCCGGAAGCGGCGTGGACGCTTTCGAAATCCTGTCGGTCAAGTTTCTCCGGCCGGTGCGGCCCGGCGCGCGCGTGACGCTGCGCTGGGAAAACGGCGCTTCCGGCCAAATCAAGTTCCAATGCCATTTGGCGCCGGACCAGCCGGCCGCGACCGGCACGCTCCGCCTGGGCGCTTTGCCGCGGTGAGCAATCGGCGTCAAACGCCCCCCGAATGGATGGCGCGGCGCGAGCGCAGCACAACCGCGTTCATCAAGCTCATCGTTTGGATCGCGCTGCGGCTCGGCCGCTTCGCGGCGCGGCTGCTGCTTTATCCGATCTGTCTCTATTTCCTGGTCTTCTCGACCGCGTCCCGGCGCGCCTCGCAGCGCTATTTGGCGAAGGTGCTCGGCCGCCCTCCGCGCTTCTGGGATTCGTTCCGCCATTACCACGCCTTCGCCGCCTGCGCGCTGGACCGGATCTTTCTGCTCAACGGCCAGACGGATATCTTCGACCTGCATATCACCGGCGAGGAATTCTCCGACGAATTGCTGGCGCGCGGCCAGGGCTGCCTGTTGGTGGGCGCGCATCTCGGCAGTTTCGAGGTGTTGCGCAGCCTGGGCGCGCGAAAACCCAAGCTGCGCGTCGTTCTCGTCATGTACGAAGAGAATGCGCGCAAGATCAATTCGGTGCTCAACGCCATCAACCCGCAACACAATATCGAGATCATTTCCCTGGGGCGGCCCGATTCCATGCTCAAGGTCGAAGCGACGATCGAGCGCGGCGGCTTTGTCGGCATGCTCGCGGATCGGAGTCTCGGTCATGAAGGGCAGGCGCGCGTTTCCTTTCTCGGCGAAGCGGCGGCGTTTCCGGTCGGTCCGTTCCAGATCGCCGCCATGCTGCGGCGCCCGATCGTCCTGATGTTCGCTCTTTACCGGGGCGGCCGGCGCTACGACGTCCATTTCGAACGTCTCACCGACTGGCCGGGGGTGCCGGCCGGCGAGCGCGACGCGGCGGCAAAGCGGGCGCTGGCCGACTATGTGAAACGGCTCGAACATTACTGCCGTTCGGCGCCCTACAACTGGTTCAACTTCTATGACTTTTGGAAATAGGCCGATGCGCCGGAACGCGGCCTTCATCCTGGCGTTGCTTGGCGCGGCCGCGGTCTCGTTTCTGACGTCGCCCGCGCGCGCCGACAATACCGTCGGCCATGCCGGATCCGACGCCGAATTGCAGCGCATCATGCTCGATCTCCAATCCGTCAAGCAGTCGCAGGCGAAGTTCGTCGAGCGGAAATATCTGCGCATGCTCAACCAACCGCTCGAATCCTCCGGCACGCTGATCTATGTCGCGCCCGACCATCTCGAGAAGAATACCGAACAACCCAAGCCGGAAAGACTGGTGGTCGACCGCGAAAGCCTCGTCATCGAGGGCGGCCCCGACGGCCAAAGCCGCACCATGGCATTGCCCGATTATCCGGAAATCGGCGCGATCGTCGAAGGCATCCGCGCGACCCTGGCGGGAGATGGCGAAACCCTGAGCCGCTTCTACGCGGTCAGCCTGCAAGGCAGCCTCCCGGGCTGGATCCTGCTGTTGCAACCGCGCGACCCCAAAGTCCAGGCGATGGTCAGCTCGATCCGCATCACCGGAAAGAACCACCAGATCGAGACCATCGAAACCTTCGAGACCGGCGGCGACCGGTCCGTCATGACCGTGCAGCCGGACCGCCCGTGAACCGGAAAAACCTCTGGCGCATCGGCCTATGGCTGCTTGGCGTGCTCGCCTGCATCGTCATCGTCGGCGAATCCCGATTCAGCGCCGATCTGTCCACTTTCCTGCCGCGCTCGCCTTCGGCGGCGCAGGAAATCCTGGTGCAGCAATTGCGCGACGGCGTGGTGTCGCGCCTGATCCTGGTCGCGGTCGAAGATGCCCCGCCTTCGGTGCTGGCGCCGCTCAGCAAGAACATGGCTGCCCAATTGCGCCGGGACCCCGATTTCGTCTCGGTCAACAACGGCGACGATCAGGGCATGGCGAAGGACCACGATTTTCTGTGGCGCAACCGCTATCTACTCAGTCCCGCTGTCGCGCCCGGGCATTTCGCGCCGGATGCCCTGCGCCGGGCGCTCGACAACGATCTGCAATTGCTGGGCTCGGCGGCGGGGTTGCTGGTCAAAGCCACGTTGCCGGCGGATCCGACGGGAGAAATGCTGCATGTGATCGGGCAATTCCAGGGCGAGGAGCGGCCAGCCTCGCGCGACGGCGTCTGGTTCTCGCCGGACGGCAGCCGCGTTCTGCTGGTGATCCAGACCAGCGCGCCGGGCTTCGACGCCGACGCGCAGCAACATGATCTGCTGCTGATCGACAACGCCCTGCAATCGGCCAAGCAGGCGACGCCCGGTTCGCAAGACGCGCGCCTGCTGACCAGCGGCCCCGGCGTGTTCTCGGTCCGCATCCGCGACCAGGTGAAACAGGACGCGTTCCGGCTTTCGATCCTCGCGACGCTGGCGGTGGCGGGTCTGCTGCTGCTGGTTTATCGCTCGCCCTTGATGCTGGTGCTGGCGCTGCTGCCGGTGGCGACCGGCGCGCTCGTCGGCATTGCCGCGGTCAGCCTCGGCTTCGGTTCGGTGCACGGCATCACCTTGGGCTTCGGCGTCACCTTGATCGGCGAGGCGGTCGATTACGCCATTTACCTCTTTACCCAAACCGCGCCCGGCAGCCCGCCCGAGGAAACCCTGCCGCGCATCTGGCCGACGCTGCGCCTCGGCGTGTTGACCTCGGTGTGCGGCTTCAGCGCCATGCTGCTGTCCAGCTTTCGCGGCCTGGCGCAATTGGGATTGTTTTCCATCGTCGGCCTGATTGTCGCCGTCAGCGTCACCCGCTGGGTGCTGCCCGCATTGCTGCGCAGGGATTTCGCCACTCTGCGCTCGACCCTGTTCGGTCCGGTCATCATGCGGTTGGCGACGCGCGCCCGCGCTTTGCGCTATCCGCTGCTGGTCTTGGTCCTGGCGGCAGCGTCCCTGGTGGCGTTCCGGCACGGCGATCTGTGGGACGATGAATTGTCGAGTTTGAGCCCGGTCTCGCAACACGATCAGCTGCTCGACCAGGAATTGCGCCGCGATCTGGGCGCGCCCGACGTGCGCTATATGGCGGTCGTCAACGCACCCGACGAACAGCAGGCGCTGGCGGCCAGCGAGACGCTCGGGGTGCTGCTTCAGCGGATGGCCGGGGAGGGCGTCTTGGCGGGCTTCGACTCGCCCTCCCGCTACCTGCCCAGCACGGTGGCGCAACAAGCGCGTCAGGCCGCCATCCCCGACGGAGCGATATTGCGCGCCAATCTTCTTCAGGCGCTGGCCGGCTCGCCGTTCCGCGCCGATACCTTCGGGCCCTTCCTCGCCGATGCGGTTGCCGCCAAGACCCAGCCCTTGCTCGACCGGGACAGCCTGAACGGCACCAATCTCGCGGCCAAGCTCGACGGGCTCTTGATCCGCCGCGGCGAGGACTGGGCCGCGTTGCTGCCCTTGCGCGGGGTGGCCGATGCCGATCGCCTCAAATCCGAAATCGCGGCGTCCGGCCAAGGCGGCATCCTGCTGCTCGATCTCAAGGGCGATTCCGACCGGCTCTACCAGACCTATCGCCACCAAGCGCTCTTGCTGGCGCTCCTGGGCGCGTTGGCGATCGTGGCGTTGCTCTTCCTGAGTTTCCGTTCGCCGCGGCGCGTTTTCGCGGTGATCGGTCCGCTGGTCGCTTCCGTCATCGTCACCGTCGCGCTGTTGACTGCCACCGGCGACAAGCTTTC
>DATNMV010000057.1:0-8465 GCA_035602175.1 Allostellaceae bacterium | reverse complement strand
GGGCGCCTTGACCGATCCCTCGCAGATCTATCTCGGCAAGCCGGTCTGGTGTTAGCCGGATCATTTCGGTTTCCGTTTCAAGCGGCGGCGGGCGCGTTCATCGCGCTCGCCGTTTCGCTTAGCCCGCCGCCGGCCGGAAGCCGGTTGACCTGAATCTGTTCCATCGTTCCTCGCCCGGGCGGCAACGCGCCAACGCCGCGGGGCAAGGCTCAGTTAATCCGAAACACCATAAGGGACGGTAAAGCGATACCGGCATTTGCCGTGAATTGTCGTGAAGCCGGGTTCTATGCTTAAGCGCGCTTAAGCATGATCCGCCCGCTCTCGCTGGATTACCGGCTAAAGCCGGTGGAGACGCTGATGCCGTGTCCGCAACCGCACCAGGTCGAAGGGCACGACATTGCCGCCATAGTTCGGGATCACGGCGCCGTGCAAGGGAAGGACGCGGCGGGAATACGCGGATTCGGCCCGGTTGGCGGCGGCCACGCACTCGGCAAGCTGCTCCCTGGCCCGGATCATGAGGCGCTGGCTGTAATCGGCGAAGCTGTCATCCCCCGGATACAGCCACTCCGCCTGGCGCGCCCATTGGATGACGGCGCACAAACCCAGGAAGGCGGCGATCATGCCGAGCCCGCCGAAGCCCAGCGCCAATGGCGGGGTGGCGGAGGACAGCGCCGTCAGGGCGTCGATGCCGGTCGACGGCACGACGATCATGCACAGAGCCAGGGCAAGAGTCGTAGGCCACCGATCGCGCATTTTCCCACCCGCCGCGAAAACATGCTTAACGCCGTTTAACCGTAGCATTCAAACGGTAGCGCTCGGATGGGGGCATGTCGAGTGACGGTATTCTTTACACGTGCCGGGACGCTTGCCGGTGCTAGCCGCCGTTCTTGTTCTCGCCGACCTTGCGCAATAGGAAATCGCGGAACACGGCGATGCGCTTGGAAGTGCGCAGCTCCTCGGGATAGACGAAATAGGCCTCGGCCTCGGCCGCCGGCACCTCGGGCAGCACGCGCACCAGATCCTGGGTCTCGACCTGCATGAAATCGGGGATGGCGGCGATGCCGAGGCCGCTTTGCACCGCCTTGCACATGGCATAGATGTTGTTGACCGCGAGGATCGGCTTGCGCTCGTGCCCGGCATGGGTTCCCGCCTCGATCACCCAGTTGACGTTGCGCATCGCCGGCCGGCTTTCGGTGCCGTAGACGATGATGCGGTGCTTGTCCAAGTCCTCGGCCTTGTGCGGCGTGCCGTGCTTCTTCAAATATTCCTTCGAGGCATAGGCCGGATAGCGGATGGTGAGCAAATGGCGCTGCACCAGATCGGGCTGGCGCGGCGGCGACATGCGGATCGCCACGTCGGCCTCGCGCATCGACAAATCGAGCTCGTCGTCGTCCACCACCAGGCTGACTTCGATCTCGGGATGAAGGTCGAGGAATTCGCGCATGCGCGGCGTCAGCCAGGCCGAGCCGAAGGCCACCGTGGTGGTGACCTTCAACGGCCCGCGCGGCCGGTCCTTCGATTCCGTCAGCATCGCCTCGGTCATGGCGAGCTTGGCGAACACCTCGCGCGCGGTGCGGTAGAGCAGGTCGCCCTGCTCGGTCAGGATCAGGCCGCGGGCGTGGCGGTGGAACAGCGGCGCGTTGAGGCTTTCCTCGAGCGCGCTGATCTGCCGGCTGACGGCGGATTGGCTCAAATTCAACGCCTCGCCGGCATGGGTGAAGCTGCCGGCCTCGGCGACGGCGTGAAAAACGCGCAGCTTGTCCCAGTCCATGGGCTTATTCCGCGGCGCGGCGACTCGCCGCCGCCTCCTGCGCGGCGAGGAACTTCTCGGCTTCCAGCGCCGCCATGCAGCCCATGCCGGCGGCGGTCACCGCCTGGCGGAAGATCTTGTCCTTGACGTCGCCGGCGGCGAACACGCCGGGAATGTCGGTGGCCGTCGAATCCGGCTTGGTGACGAGATAGCCCTGTTCATCCATCTTCAACTGGCCCTGGAACAGGCCGGTGACCGGATCGTGGCCGATGGCGACGAACACGCCGTCGCAACGCAGCGTGCTCGCCTCGCCGCTGCGGATATTCATGATCCGCGCGCCGGTGACGTGTGGCGGCTGGCCTTCGCCCACGATCTCGTCGAGCACGCTGTCCCAGACGACGTTGATCTTGGGATTGGCGAAGAGCCGCGCCTGCAAAATCTTCTCGGCGCGGAGCCGGTCGCGGCGGTGGATCAGCGTAACCTTGGTGGCGTGATGCGTCAGGTAAAGCGCCTCCTCGACCGCGGTGTTGCCGCCGCCGATTACCGCCACCTCCTTGCCGCGGAAGAAGAAACCGTCGCAGGTGGCGCAGGCCGAAACGCCGAAGCCGCGGAACTGCGTCTCGCCCGGAATGCCGAGCCAGCGCGCCTCGGCGCCGGTGCAGATGGCGATGCTGTCGGCGACGTATTCGTCGCCGGAATCGCCGGTGCAGACGAAAGGCCGCTTGGACAGATCGGCCTTGACGATCATGTCGAGAATAACGGTGGTGCCGACATGCTCGGCCTGGGCCTGCATCTGGTCCATCAGCCAGGGGCCCTGCACCGCTGCGGCGAAGCCCGGATAGTTCTCGACGTCGGTGGTGATGGTGAGCTGGCCGCCCGGGGTCATGCCCTGCACCAGGATGGGCTTGAGGTTGGCGCGCGCGGCATAGATCGCCGCGGTGTAGCCGGCGGGTCCGGCGCCGATGATCAGGAACTTGGTCGAGTGGCGTTGGCTCATGGTCAGAAGCCGAACATGTGGTCGAAGCTGAAGCCGCCGTCGCGCCGCAGCAGCCCATGATAGCCGAAAAGCCGGCAGGTCAAATCGCGAATGACGATATAGGCGCCATCGCCGGCCCGTTCCCGAGTCCCGGCGTCGAAGGTCTCGTGATAGCGGAAGAGATGCGAGCCCGAACACGGAATCGCGATTCGCTTGCGCGCGACCTCCTCGCCCTTGGCGTCGTTGAGCACCAGGTCGGTCTCGCTTTGGCCGTGCCACGGCATCGAGGCGGGATAGATCAAATGGCAAAGCGTGTCTAAAGGCGCCGGGCCGAGGCGCAGGAAAAGCCGGGTCGACAGGCCGGGCGGCCTACCGGCATAGGATTGCGGCTCGCCCTTGTAGGTCAGCACGGTATTGAACACGTGCGCGCCGAAGCTGGTCTCGGCGACGTGGCCGGTGTTGCGGTCTTCATAGCGGAACAGCGCGTGCAGCCAGCCATCGGCCGCTCCGCCGGCGCTGAAATCATAGACCAGCTCCATATGGCCGTAATCGCCCGGAAGCTGCGCGCCGTTGAGCAGCGCGTCGACGTCGACCGCGACCGAATCCTTGCGCGCCAGATTGCCGAAACGGTGGCGCGCGGTCTCGCGGCCGCTGCGGTCATAGACCGCCAGAGCGATGGGCAGCGTCTGCTGCGCCGTCGACATCGGCGTCGGCAGCGCGATCGAACGCCAGGTCGCGCGCGGCAGCACCGGCGCCGGCAGCAGAAAGCCCTTGCCGAGCAGATTGCCCAGCTCGGCGATCTTGGGATCGGGCTTCAGGTCGCCGCGTTCGACGTTGACGTGGGCGATGCGCGTGCGGCCGCCCGCTTTCACCTCATAACGCGGCCGCACCATGTATTTCCCGGCCTGGATTTCGATCTGCTTCGGCCAGCGCGCTGCGGGCAGGAGCTCGGCCACGTCGAGCGCGCGCGAAGCGAAGGGCGCGAGAGCGTGGTCGAGATAACGGATGCCGCCATCGCCCATCAAATTGAGTCCGACCGATCCCGGTGGGATGGCGCAGGGCATCGAGTTCTGCACCCACAGCGTCACGCTTTCGCCCGGCCGGGGCGCGGGCAGCCCGGCATAGAGATCGGACGGCCAGGAATTGGCGTCGTGGGTGCAGGACAGGCTCGGCTCCTTGCCTTCTTCGCCGAACACGTCGAGCGCGTATTTCACCGCGTCGTGGCCGGCCGCGCCGACCGCATGGACGAAAAGCTGGCCGGTGAATTCGCCGAGCTTGAATTTGCGGCGCACATCGCGGCTGTCGATTGCAAAAGAGCCCGCACCCGGCGGCAGGCTCTCCCGCCACTGCGCCAATTCGCCGCCATCCGCGCCGAACAGAGTGAGCCACAATCCCACCTCGCGCGCGCCGTAGCCCGACCAGTAATTAGCGGTGGAGAGCCGCGTCGAAAGTCCCTTGGCATCCCGGAAGAACACGAAATTGGTGGCGAAGTTGATCGGGTCGAGATAGCGCGCGCGGTTGGTCAGGAGATCGTCGGGCAGGCGCAGCGCGTCGAGGCTTTCGACCCGCGATCCTGGCGGCAGCAAATGGCGGATATGCGCGACCAGCCGTTGGGATTCGAAGGCGGCGACGAAAACGATGTCGGCGCCGCTGTCCTTGAGCGCGGTCACCGGCTGCGCCGCCTGGCCCAGCACGCGACCGCCGATCGCGGTCACGTCCTGCACGAACACGCCGGCAATTTTGAGATCGGATAGGCCGTAAAGCTGGGCCAGCGCGTCGGCCCAGCCCTCGGGATCGTAGATCGCGACGCGGCCGCTTCCGAGGCGGGCGAGCAGCGCGGGCGCCGCGCGCGCCGCCAGGGGATGCGTCACCGCCTTGAAAAAGGCGTTGCCGCCGCGAAGATTGCTGAAGGTTTCGATCTTGAGTTGCATGGAGGGACGCCCCACCATCACTTAGCAAGCGATGGGCCCGATTGCTAGGGGTCTCTCGGTTTTGCCGGGATCCGCTTTGTGCCGCTTCCAGACATCCTGTCGTATGATCTCGTCGCGCATGGTTTTGGGAGGTGAATTTGCACTTTGGCGGCCCTTTTCTGCGCGCAAGCGTGGTGCTCGCATTCTGCTCGATCGCGCCCGCCATCGCCGCGGATCAAACGGCGACGGCTTATCGATTGACGAAAACCGTCGCTCTCGGGGGCGGCGAACGCTGGGACTACGTGGTCTTCGATCCGGCCGCCAAGCGTGTCTATGTCGCGCATGGCGACCATGTGACCGTCGTCGACGAAAGAAAGGGCGAGGTCATCGGCCAGATCGGCACGTTTCCCGGCGGCACGCACGGCATCGCCGTTTCGGCCGAGACCAACCAAGGCTACACCGACGACGGCAAGGCGGGCACCGCGATTGCATTTGATCTGGGCTCGCTCAAGACGTTGAAGCGGATTTCAACCGCGCCGGACGCCGACGGAATCATTTATGAACCGGTTACCCGGCACGTCTATGTCGTAAACGGGGATAGCGGGTCCCTGACCGTCATCGACCCGAAAACCGATGCGCCGATAGCGGCGATCGATGTCGGCGCCGGGTTGGAAGCCGCCGTCGCGGACGGCAAGGGCACGCTTTTCATCAACGGCGTCGACGATCATGACATCGTCAGAATCGACGCCCGTACAAACAAGATCGAAGCCCATTGGCCAATGCCCGATTGCCGGAGGCCGCACGGTCTGGCGATCGATCCCGCAACGCGGCGACTCTTTTCAACCTGCGCCAACAATGTCCTTATCGTCGTGGACGCGAATAACGGCGTCAACATCGCGACGGTGCCGATCGGAAGTTCCAGCGACGGAGCGGCCTTCGATCCGATCCGCAAACTGATCTTCAGCTCCAACGGCGACGGAACATTGAGCGTCATCCGGGAAAAGGATGCGCAAACCTTCGTTGCCGCCGATCCGGTCAAAACGGTTCCCGGCGCCAGAACCATGGCAATCGATCCCGAAACCGGCCGCCTCTTCTTGGTTGCCGCCGACATCGCCAGGACCGATCCGCCGGCGACACCGGGCGGCAGGCCGCACGTGACCTTCGTGCCCAACTCGCTGAAATTACTTTATTTCGATCCGGCCAACTGACCGGGACGATCCCGGTTGCGCCGGGGCCCGCGCCGGATTGCCGATATTTAATTGTCCGTTTATGGCGCAGTAACCGCCACGGCCCATTTTTGCAGCGTCGGGCATGGATCGCCGCAATACTTCACGGGAATGCGAAACGCGAGCGCAATGGTTCTGTCCTATACTGGAAAAACATCGGGGTGTGACGGGTGAAGGCGAATATGAGCAAGGCCGCGTCGATTGCGCTGAGCAAAGTGCCCGAGGTAACGCTCGTTTTCTGGATCATCAAGATTGCCGCGACCACGCTCGGCGAGACCGGCGGCGATTCCGTGACCATGACTCTCAATTGGGGTTACCTCGTCGGAACGGCTCTTTTCCTGGCGGTGCTCGTGGTGCTGGTCGTCTTTCAGATCGTGGCGAAGAAGTTTCACCCGTTTCTGTACTGGGCCACGATCGTCGCCTCCACGACATTCGGCACGACCATGGCCGATTTCGCCGACCGTTCCCTGGGCATCGGTTACGCCGGCGGATCTTCGCTCCTTCTGCTCTGCCTGCTCGCCGCGCTCGGCCTCTGGTACTGGTCGCTCGGCTCCATATCGGTCGACACCGTCAACACGCCGAAGGTGGAAACCTTCTATTGGGTGGCGATTACGTTTTCGCAGACGCTCGGCACCGCGCTCGGCGACTGGATGGCCGATTCGACCGGCCTCGGCTATAAGGGCGGCGCGCTGGTTTTCGCCGCCGGTTTGGCGGCAGTCGCCGCCGCCTATTTCTGGACGAACGCGTCGCGCGTGCTGCTGTTCTGGGCCGCGTTCATCCTGACGCGTCCGCTGGGCGCCACCGTCGGCGATTTCCTCGACAAGCCCGTCAGCGATGGCGGCCTCGCCTGGAGCCGGCCGCTCGCCTCGGCGGTCATCGCGGCGTTCATTCTCGCGTGCCTGCTCCTTCTGCCGCAACGCGCCGGCAGGCATCCGGCGCAATCCGAAACGGCGGCCTGAGCCGGACGCGATCCCTTTGCCGTGGCCGGGGGAGCAAGCTAGTCTCGCCGCCGCATGGCGTTGCGCGGCGGAAAAGCGGCGGTTTCGGCGGAGGATTTGCGCTCTTGGCGCAACGCGCTTTACGGCGTCTTCGGCATCACGCTGGCGCGGCTGTTCTGGCTCGCCCATGGCGGCACCGATCTTTATCCCGACGAAGCGCAATACTGGCTGTGGTCGCTGCATCCGGCCTGGGGCTACTACTCCAAGCCGCCGCTGGTGGCGTGGCTGATCGCGCTTACCACCGGCGCGCTGGGCGAAAGCGAGGCGGCGGTGCGCCTCTCGGCGCCGCTTTTGCATTTCGGCACGGCGCTGGTCGTCTTCCACATCGGCAAACGGCTTTATGATGCGCGCGTCGGGTTCTGGTCGGCCTTGGCCTATGCCACGCTGCCCGGGGTTTCGGTTTCGGCGGCGCTGATCTCGACCGACGCGCCGCTGCTGCTGGCCTGGGCGGCGGCGCTTTACGCCTTCATCCGCGCGCGCGAAACGGGCGGCGGGCGCTGGTGGTACGCGGTGGGCGCGGCGGCGGGGCTCGGCCTGCTGGCGAAATTCGCCATGGCCTATTGGCTGCTCTCGGCGCTGCTCTATCTCCTGCTGTTCCGCGACGAGCGCCGCCATCTGGCGGGTTTCGCCCGGGCGGCCATCCTGGCGCTCCTCATATACCTGCCGAATTTCGTGTGGAATTTCACCCACGGCTTCGTCTCCTACCGCCACACCCAGGAGAACGCGGTATCGCACGGGCCGCTCATCAACCCGATGAACTTCGTCGAATTCTTCGTCTCGCAATTCGGCGTGTTCGGGCCGATCTTCTTCGTGGCGCTGCTGCTCGCCGTGCTGAACGCGCGCAAATCCCTGGCGCCCCGCCCGGCCGCGTTGCTGGCGGTATTCGCCTTGCCCACCCTGGCCATGATGCTGGTGGTCAGCTTCATCTCCCACGCCCAGCCCAACTGGTCGGCGCCGGCCTATGTCTCGGCGACGGTGCTGGTGGCGGCCTGGCTGCTGCAACGTGGCTGGCGCACGGTCGTCGTCGCCTCGATCGCGCTCAATACGGCGGCGGCGGTGGCGGCGTTCTCGGCCCAGGATGTTGCCCGCGCGATGGGCTACGACCTGCCCGCGCGCTACGATCCGCTGCACCGGCTGCGCGGCTGGCACGCGCTCGGATTGGCGGTGAGCCAGCTGCTGGAACAGCATCCGGGATCGCTGCTTTTATCCGACGACCGCGAGGACATGGCGATCCTCACTTATTACGTCTTTCCTCATCCCTTCGACGCGCTCAAATGGAACGGCGAAAGTGGCAAGATCAACGACCAGTTCGATCTCGAAGCCGATCCCGCGCGTTATGTCGGCAAGGATTTCCTGCTGGTGAGCCGCCATCCCGAGAACATCCAGCGCATCATCGACCGCTTCGACGGCGCCGGGCCGGTCGACCACGTCACCGTGCCCTTGGGCGGCGGCGAGGCGCGGATTTACGTGGTGCGCTTTCTCCAGGGCTTCCGGGGTTATCGCTAAGCGCGCACCCTCGGCACTTCGTCCCAATTCGTCGTCCAGGCCGGCGACCGTTGGTCGAATTTCACGCCCCATTCCCGCCGGATCCCCATTCCCGCCGGG
>DATNMV010000056.1:0-4174 GCA_035602175.1 Allostellaceae bacterium | reverse complement strand
TCGGGCGAGGAGAACACCAATGCCCGGCCCTCGCGTTCGAACAATCGCGCATCGGCGGCGGCGCGTTTCAGGATCGCGCCCTTGGGGGCGAGGCTGCCGAACAACGCCACCAACCCGCCCAGCGGCTGCAAGGGCTGCCGGAAGGGCCGGATCACGGCGGGATCGGCGAAAGCGTGCTTTTCCGTCTCGATCCTCTGGCCCAGGGTCTCGCCGGTCACGGTGCGGCAATTGAGATGCAGCAGCCGTTCCAGCTCCCGGAGCACGGCACCGACGCCGCCGGCGGCGTAGAAATCCTCCATGTAATGCTGCCCGGTGGGCTTCAGATCGACCAGCACCGGCGTCGTGTCCGCAAGCTCGTTCAACCGCCGGAGCGACATGTCGAGGCCGAGCCGTCCGGCGATCGCCGCCAGATGCAGCACGGCATTGGTCGAGCCGCTGATGGCGAGCAGCACGCGTAGCGCGTTGTCGATCGAGTCCTGGCTGATGATCTGCGCCGGCAAGAGCTTTTCCCGCATCAGCTTCACCGCCGCCATGCCGGTCGCTTCGGCGGCGCGCAAGCGGTCGGCGTGGACCGCCGGGATCGCCGCCGAGCCCGGCAGCATCATGCCCAGAGTCTCCGAGATCGCGGCCATGGTGCTGGCCGTGCCCATGACCGCGCAGGTGCCCGCCGTGGTGGCGAGGTTGTTCTCGACCTCGTCGATTTCCTGCTGGTCGATCTCGCCGGCGCGGAACCGCGCCCAGAAGCGCCGGCAATCGGTGCAGGCGCCGAGCCGCTCGCCGCGATGCCGTCCGGTCATCATCGGCCCGACCACCAGCTGAATCGCCGGGATATTCGCCGAGATCGCGCCCATCAGCTGCGCCGGCACGGTCTTGTCGCAGCCGCCGATCAGCACCACCCCGTCCATCGGCTGGGCGCGGATCATCTCCTCGGTATCCATCGCCATCAGGTTGCGCAGATAGAGGCTGGTCGGGTTGAGATAGACCTCGCCCAGCGAGATGGTGGGGAAGACCAGCGGCAGCGCGCCTGCGGCGATGACCCCGCGCGACACCGCCTCGATCAATTCGGGCACCAGACGGTGGCAATTGTTGAAGCCGCTGGCGGTATTGGCGATGCCGATCACCGGCCGGTCGAGCATGGCGCGCGAATAGCCCATGGCGCGCGCATAGGAGCGCCGCAGATAGAGCGCATAGGCCGGATCGCTGTATTGGGTGAGGCCCCCGGCGATGCCCTTGGCGTCACCCTTTTTGGAATCAGCCATCAATCTCCCCGGAAAGCCGGTGTCTCACTCAAGCCGCTGCCGGGCTTGCCTGTCAATCACTTGGGAGACCGGGCTTGCGGAAGGCCCGGCCAGAGAGCTTGGCCAGAGAGCTTGGGAGGCCGCCCGCCCGGCGATATACTGAATCGGTGGAGGGATAGGACCGCGATGAAAACGATCCTGGCGGTGGTCGGCGACGGCAATGCCAGCCCGGTGCTGGAAACCGCCGTGCTGGCGGCGAAACGCTTCGGCAGTCGCATTACCGGCCTCAACGCCCTGGCGAGCGAATACGCCGTGGTGTTCGGCGGCGAGATGGGCTTCTCGATCTCCTCCGAGGTCGACCGCACCCTCGAGCGCGAGGGCCATGACCGCCGCGAGCAGGCGCGCGCCTTGTTCGATGCGGTGATGCGCCGGCACGGGATATCCCTCGGCGCGGGCGCGGGCGAGAGCATGAGCGCCGAATGGCGCGAGGAAAGCGGTCGGCAGAACGCGGTGGTGGGTGCGATCGGCCGCGTCTTCGACCTCATCGTGGTCGAGCATCCGGACAAACCGGCCTCATTCGCGGAGGCGACGCTCGAAGACGCCCTGTTCGAAAGCGGCCGGCCGGTGCTGATGGCGCCGGCGGTGCCGCCGTCGAGCATCGGCGAGCGCGTGCTGATCGCCTGGAACGGCTCGACCGAAACCGCGCGCACCGTCGCCTTCGCCATGCCGTTCCTGAAGCGCGCGGCGCGGGTGGAAGTGGTGAGCGTCGAAGGCGCCTGGACGCCCGGCCCTTCGAGCGAGGATCTCGCCAAGAGCCTCAAGGCGCACGGCATCGAGGCGTCCGCGCGCCATATCCCGGCCGGAAACCGCCAGCCGGGCGACGTCTTCCTGGCCGAGGCCAAGGCGATGTCGGCCGATCTCATGGTCAAGGGCGCCTATACCCAAAGCCGTCTCCGGCAGATGATCTTCGGCGGCGCCACTAGGCGGATCATCGCCGGCGCCGATATGCCGGTCCTGCTCGCCCATTGAGAATATTTTCTTAACGATATCCGGGCCGTCCCAAAACGCCGCGCGCGCCATTCCTTAATCATTTTCTAAATCCCCTCGGGATAGGCTTGGCCCCTCGTCCGGCCGTCCGGCCGGCGCCAAGGGGTGTTCATGAACGGCAGCGGTTACGAGGTGGACAGGCGCTTCCGCGAACTCGTCGAGATTTCCGGTGATTTCGCGTGGGAGATCGATGCCGCCGCGCGCTTCGTCTTCATCTCGCCGCGTCTGGTGTTCGGCTGGCCGGCGGATAATCTTCTCGGCAAGACCGTCGCCGAATTCCTCGCCGATCCGGAACAGGCCAGACACTTTGCCGCGACCGAGCCGTCAACCGTCGGAGAAATCCGGTTTCGCGCCGCCGATGGCGGCACCGTCTTGCTCACCCTCGCGGCGCGGCCGGTGCTCGACGCCACCGGTCTGTGGAACGGCGCGCTCGGCATTTGCCGCGTTCCCGGCGCCCAGGATTTGACCCAGAACGGCACGCATATCCGGGACGGTGTCGTCGGCCAGGTGGTGCGCGCGGTGCGCGATGAAACCCAGCCCGAAAGCGCGCTCGCCGCCGCGCTCACCGCGCTCGGCCTTGCCGCCGGAGCGTCCGGCGGCGCCATACTGCGCGCGGGCGGCGATCCGCGGCCGCGGCCCGCCATCGCCTGGGGCGCCAAACTGCCGCCCGCCGGGCTGATGGCGGCGCGCCACGCGATCAAGGACAAGGATTCCGCCGCGGCGACCGCCTCCGGCTGTCAACTCGCGGCCCATGCCGTGCAGTATCGCCGCGAACGCAAGGGCGCGGTCGTGCTGTGGCGCCGCGCCGAGGAGCCGCCCTTCGGCGATTCCGACCGGGCTCTGCTGGGCGATGTCGCCGACCATCTCGGCATCGTGATCGCGCAGATCGAGGCGCGCGAGCGCATCGCCACGATGTCGCGCACCGATCCGCTGACCACGCTCACCAACCGGAACGCCTTCTTCGACGAATTCGCCCGCCGCCTGCTGCGGCTCGATCGCGGCACGCAATCGGCCGTGCTGCTCTACATCGACGTCCTCAACCTGAAGCTGGTCAACGACCGGTACGGACCTTCGACCGGCGACGAGGTGCTGGTGACGCTCGCCGGCATCCTGCGCGACCACACCCGCGCCGGCGACCTGATCGCGCGCTACGGCGGCAGCCAATTCGTGCTGTGGATCGAGGGCATCAACGAACAAGGCGCCCGGCGCCGGATGCTCGCCATCGAACACGGCGCGCGCCGCCTGGCCCCGCTCACCGGCACGCCGGAACTGCCGCTCTCGGTCTCGATCGGCCTCGCGATCTTCGATCCGCTGCGGCCGGAAACCCCGGTGCAGCTCGTAGCCCGCGCCAGCGCCGACGCGGCGGGGAACAAATTGGGCATCAAGCTCGAGGCCGCTTCCCTGTCCGCCTAACTAAACCACCATTGTTTTGTTTCGCATGTCAGGTGCTGCGCGGCCGTTTGGTTTCGCATGACGGCGAGTGCCGAACTTGGCCCTCGCCTATGCCGGTCTTTTCATTGGCTTCGCATGACGGCGCACGCCGACTTGGCCCTCGCCTATGCTACGCGGCGCCTTAGCGCGTTTCCCCCGAGACGGGCGCTTCCACGGGCTTGGATATCTCGGCGAGATCGTCGCCGCGCGGCGCGCGGAAAAAGCAGCTGCGCGTGCCGGTGTGGCAGGCGGGACCGGTCTGATCGACCAGCAGCAACAGCGCATCGCCGTCGCAATCGACGCGCAACTCCACCAAACGCTGCACATGGCCCGAGCTTTCGCCCTTGCGCCAGAGCTTCTTGCGCGAGCGCGACCAGTAGCAGACGCGGCCGGTCTTGAGCGTCTCCTCGACCGATTCGCGATTCATCCAGGCCAGCATCAGCGTCTCGCCGCTGTCG
>DATNMV010000055.1:0-9541 GCA_035602175.1 Allostellaceae bacterium | reverse complement strand
CAATGAAAATTGCGCAAATTGATCGACTGAGCACACTCAACAGGGTTGGTTCTTTCATATAACCTCCTCAGGCGGCGGGAAACACCTCGGCGGCGGCGATGCGGCGTTTTTTTCCGCCGCTTTCGAGCAGCAACGCGCCGTCTTGGTCGAGCCCGGAAAAAATCCCGGTCAATTCCTCGCGCGGCAGCCGCACCCGGATCGTTTCGCCCAATCCGGATGCCCGTTCGAGCCACTTGCTGCGCAGGCTGGCGAAACCGCTATCCCGCCACCGCTCATACCAAATGAGCAGGGCGGGCGCGAGGGCTTCGAGCAGGCTGTCGGGCGTGACTCCGCCCACCCCCGCCGCCGCCAGGGAGGTCGCGGGGAAATCGGCCTCCTTGGGATAAGAAACGAGATTGACGCCGATGCCGAGCACGACAAAACGCGGCCTGGCATCGCCGGCGGCTTCGGCTTCCAGCAACAGGCCCGCCGCCTTCCTGTCGCCCAGCAAAACGTCGTTCGGCCATTTATAGGCGAGATTCGCGCTCTTCGGCAGAAAGCCCAGGCAGGCTTCGCCCACGGCGAGACAGGCGGCGAAGCTCAACTGCGCGGCCGCGGCCGCCGCGCAATCCGGCCGCAACACCAGCGAGGCGTAGAAATTCCCCGGCGGCGAGACCCAGGCGCGGCCCTGGCGGCCATGCCCGGCGGTCTGCTCATTTGCCATGACCAGCGTGCCCTCGGGACAGCCGGCGCGGGCGAGGCGCTTCGCCTCCTCGCTGGTGCTGTCGATGCGCGCGAGCTGCGTCAGGCGGAAGAAATCCGGCAGGCTTGGCCGCTTGCTCATCCCGCGAACAGCGCCGCGGCCACGGCGTCGGCGCCGTTCACCAGCGGATTGGGCCAGACGAAGAAGAACATGATGACCAGCGCCGCCACCAACATCACCGCCTGCACCTCGCCGCCGAAGGGCCGGTCAAATTCGCCCTTAGGCTCGTCGAAATACATCAGCTTGACGATGCGCAAATAATAGAACGCGCCCACCACACTGGTGACCACGCCGATCACCGCCAGCGCATAAAGCCCGGCGTCGATGGCGGCGAGGAAGACGTAGAGCTTGGCGAAGAATCCGGCGAGCGGCGGAATCCCCGCCATCGAGAACATGAAGATGGCGAGCGCTAGCGCCAAGGCGGGATGGGTGCGCGACAGCCCGGCGAGATCGTCGATGCCCTCGACCAGCTTGCCTTGGCGCCGCATGCACAGAATGACGGCGAAGGTGCCGATGTTCATGAACAGGTAGATCGCCATGTAGATCAGGATGCCGCGCACCCCGGCAGCGCTGCCCGCCGCCAACCCTATGAGGGCATAACCGACATGCCCGATGGAGCTGTAGGCCATCAGCCGCTTGATGTTCTTCTGGTTGATGGCGGCGATGGCGCCCAGCAGCATGGAAGCGACCGCGATCGCCCAGATGATCTGCCGCCATTCAACCAGCAGGCCGCCGAAGGGCTCGACCATGACGCGCACGAACAGCACCAGCGCCGCGGTCTTGGGCGCGACCGAGAAGAAGGCGGTGACCGGCGTCGGCGAGCCCTCATAGACGTCGGGCGTCCACATGTGGAAAGGCACCGCCGAAATCTTGAAGGCCAATCCCACCGAGATGAACACGATGCCGGTGATGAGTCCGATGCCCGGGTTGTCGCTGTCGGCGAACAGCTTCGACAGGCTGTCGAAATTGGTAGTGCCGGCGAAGCCGTAAACCAGCGAGGCGCCGTAGAGCAGCATGCCCGAGGCGACCGCGCCCAGGACGAAGTATTTGAGCCCGGCCTCGGTCGAACGCACCGAATCGCGCGCGAAGCTCGCCAGCACGTAGAGCGCCAGGCTCTGCAATTCGAGCCCGAGATAGAGCGCGATGAGATCGTTGGCGGCGATCATCATCATCATGCCGGCGGTCGCGATCAGCACCAGCACCGGGAACTCGCAGCGCGCCAGGCCCTCGCGCGCGTTGAAGCGCATGGATATGATGAGCGAAAGCGCCGAGCCCAGGATCACCAGCGTCTTGGCGAAATATCCCAGCCCGTCGGTGACGAACATGCCGAACAGGCTGACCTGGCGCGTCAGGCCCGCGGTGTAGGGCACGTACAGCACCAGCGCCAATGTCGCGGCCAGCGCCGCCACCGCCAGCCACGAAACCGCGCGCGCGGCGCGATCGCCGCTATAGACGCCGATCAGCAACAGCGCCATGGCGCAGCCGCCGAGGAACATTTCGGGCAAGGCGGGCAGGAAATCGGGCGAAGCGATCATCCTGCCCTCACCGCTCGGCCAGCGCGCTATGCGCGCGCTCGGAAACCTGGACGCGTTCGATCAGATTGGCGAGCGAGGGCTGCATCGGCCGCAGGAACGAGGACGGATATATTCCCATCCACAGCACCACCGCGATCATCGGCGCGAAGATCAGCACCTCGCGCGGACTCAAATCGAGCATGGTGCGCACGTCATCCTTGGTGATGGTGCCGAAGACGACGCGACGGTAGAGATAGAGCATATAGGCCGCGCCGAGGATCAGGCCGGTGGTAGCGAGGAACGCGACCCAGGTGTTGACCTGATAGGCGCCGATCAGCGACAGGAATTCGCCGACGAATCCCGAGGTGCCCGGCAATCCCACCGAGGCCAGCATGAAGATCATGAAGGCCAGCGCGTAGCGCGGCATGTTGTTTACGAGGCCGCCATAGCGCGCGATCTCGCGCGTGTGCAGCCGGTCATAAATCACGCCGACGCAGAGGAACAACGCGGCCGAAACCACGCCGTGGCTCAGCATCTGGATCATCGCGCCCTGCAGCCCTTCCGGCGTCACGGTGAATATGCCGATCGTGACGAAGCCCATATGCGCGACCGAGGAATAAGCGATGAGCTTCTTCATGTCTTCCTGCGCCAGCGCCACCAGCGAGGTGTAGATGATCGCCACCACCGAGAGCGTGTAGACCAGGGGCGCGAATGTCGCCGAGGCGTCGGGGAACATGGGCAGCGAAAAGCGGATGAAGCCGTAGCCGCCCATCTTCAACAGCACGCCGGCCAGGATCACCGAGCCCGCGGTCGGCGCCTCGACATGGGCGTCGGGCAGCCAGGTATGCACCGGCCACATCGGCACCTTGACCGCGAAGGAGGCGAAGAAGGCGAGCCACAGCCAAATCTGGAGATTGGGCGGGAAGTTGTAGGCCAACGCCTCGGTGATGTCGGTGGTGCCGGTAGCGAAATAGATCGCCAGAATCGCCAGCAGCATCAGCACCGAGCCCAAAAGCGTGTAGAGGAAGAACTTGAAGGCGGCGTAGACGCGGCGCGGGCCGCCCCACACGCCGATGATGAGGAACATCGGGATCAGCACGCCCTCGAAGAACATGTAGAACACGATGAAATCGAGCGCGCAGAACATGCCGACCATCAGCGTCTCGAGCACCAGGAAGGCGATCATGTATTCCTTGACCCGGCGGGTGACGGCGAACCAGCTCGCCAGCACGCAGATCGGCGTCAGGAACGTCGAGAGCAGCACGAAGAACAGCGAGATGCCGTCGATGCCCATGCGGTAGCCGATGTTGAAATCGGGCAGCCAGTCGGCCTTTTCGATCAGCTGGAAATCGGCGCGGCCGGGATCGAAGGCCGCCCACACCTCGACCGAGACCGCGAATGTGGCGAGCGAGATCCACAGCGCGATCCAGCGCGCGATGCGCGCAGACTCCTCCTCGCCACCGCGCAGCAGCAGAATCGCCAGCGCGCCCACAAGCGGCAGGAACGTCGTGATCGACAGCAGCGGCAGATGCGCCATGGCTCAGCCCCCCACCGACCGCAGCAGATACCAGGAGACCAGCGCCACCACGCCGATGAGCATGGCGAAGGCGTAGTGGTAGAGATAGCCGGTCTGCAGCCGGCTGGCCAAGACCGAAAGGCCGCGGGTGACGGTTGAAATTCCGTCGGGGCCGAAACCGTCGATGACCTTGCCGTCGCCGTCCTTCCACAGAATGCGGCCCAGCGCCATCGCCGGCCGCACGAAAAGAAAATCGTAGAGCTCGTCGAAATACCACTTGTTCAAGAGGAACAGGTAGAGCGCATGGAACGTCTTGGCCGTTCGCGCCGGAATTTCCGGCCACTTGATATAGGCGACCCAGGCCAAGAAGATGCCCAACAGCCCGACGGCCAAAGGCAGCGTCGAAACCCAGAACGGCGCGTGATGCGCGCCTTCGATGCTGTCGTGGTCGGCCAGCACCAGGATGGAATCGCGCCAGAAGGCGTCGCGCCCTTCGCCCACGAAGTCGTGAAAGCCGATCATGCCGGCGAAGATCGCGCCCACCGCCAGCACCACCAGCGGCAGGATCATCACCTTGGGCGATTCATGGACGTGATTCATGACCTCGCGCGAGGCGCGCGGCTTGCCGTGGAAGGTCATGAACAACAGCCGCCAGGAATAGAAGGCGGTCAGGAAGGCGGTGAGGATGCCGAGACAATAGGCGTAATTGCCGATGAATCCGCCCGCGGCCCAAGCGGCCTCGAGGATGGTGTCCTTGGAATAATATCCGGCGAAGGGCCAGATGCCGGCGAGCGACAGGCTGCCGATCCACATCAGGACGTAGGTCGCGGGAATGAGCGAGCGCAAGCCGCCCATCTTGCGCATGTCCTGTTCGCCCGACACGGCATGGATCACCGAGCCCGCGCCCAGGAACAACAGCGCCTTGAAGAAGGCGTGGGTGATGAGATGGAACATCGCCGCGCCATAGGCCGACACGCCGGCGGCGAAGAACATGTAGCCCAGCTGGCTGCAGGTGGAATAGGCGATGACGCGCTTGATGTCGTTCTGCGCCATGCCGATGGAGGCGGCGAAGATCGCGGTGGTGCCGCCGACCACGACGACGATGCCGAGCGCCACCGGCGAGTATTCGAACAGCGGCGACAGCCGCGCCAGCATGAACACGCCGGCGGTCACCATGGTGGCGGCGTGGATCAGCGCCGAGACCGGGGTCGGGCCCTCCATCGCGTCGGGCAGCCATGTGTGCAGGCCGAGCTGGGCCGATTTGCCCATGGCGCCGATGAACAGGAGGATGCAGGCGATGGTGATGGCGTCGACGTCGAATCCCAGGAAGGGAATGGTGTTGTGCGCCACGTCGGGCGCGGCGGCGAAGACGGTGTCGAACTGGAGCGAGCCGAAGATGAGATAGACGGTGAAGATGCCGAGCGCGAAGCCGAAATCGCCGATGCGGTTGACAATGAAGGCCTTGATCGCGGCGGCGTTGGCCGAGGACCGGTCGTACCAGAAGCCGATCAGCAGATACGACGCGAGACCGACGCCCTCCCAGCCGAAGAACAGCTGCACGAAATTGTCCGCCGTCACCAGCATCAGCATGAAGAAGGTGAACAGCGACAGATACGCCATGAAGCGCGGGATCGATTTGTCGTGCGCCATGTAGCCGACGGAATAGATGTGCACCATGGCCGAGACCAGCGTCACCATCGCCACCATCACCGCCGACAGCGTATCGTAGCGCAGCGCCCATTCGATCTGGAGATCGCCGGTATCGATCCAGGTGAACAGGTCGATGGTGCGGCCGTGGCCGTGCAGCGCCACGTTGACGAACAACACGCCGCCCAGCACCGCCGCGATCACCAGCGCCAGGCAGGTGACCAGCTGCGCGCCGCGGTCGCCGATCCAGCGGCCGAAGAAGCCGGCGATGAAGGCGCCCAGCAAGGGCAGGAAGATGGCGGCGATGGTCATCTCAGCCCTTCATCGAATTGATGTCTTCGACAGCAATGGTTCCGCGGTTGCGGAAATAGACCACCAGGATGGCGAGGCCGATGGCGGCCTCGGCCGCCGCCACCGTCAGCACGAACATGGCAAAGATCTGGCCGACTAGGTCGTGCAGGAAGGCGGAAAAGGCGACGAAGTTGATGTTGACCGCGAGCAGCATGAGCTCGACCGACATCAAAATCACGATCACGTTTTTGCGGTTGAGGAAGATGCCGAAAATGCCGAGCGTGAACAGGATGGCGGCGAGGGTGAGATAATGGGCGAGGCCGATCTCGAACATGGTCAGACCCCCTGCCCCGGCTTGACCTTGACGATCTCGATGGTCTGGGCGCGGCCGCGGCCGATCTGCTGCCCGATTTTCTGGTGGCGCACGCCTTCGCGCGCCCTGAGCGTCAGCACAATGGCGCCGATCATGGCGACCAGCAGAACCATGCCCGCCGCCTGGAAGGCATAGACGTAGCGGGTGTAGAGCAGCGCGCCCAGCGCCGCGGTGTTGGAAAGATTGTCCGGCGTCGGCGCCGCCGAGACGCCGGCGGAATCGGGCGAGAAGATCCAGGCACCGAACATCAACACCAGCTCGACCAGCAGCATGAGGCCGACCAGCGCGCCGACCGGCAGGTATTGCAAAAAGCCCTGGCGCAACTCGACGAAGTTGATGTCGAGCATCATCACCACGAACAGGAACAGCACCGCGACTGCGCCGACATAGACGATGATCAGGATCATCGCCAGGAACTCGGCCCCCAACAATACGAACAATCCCGCGGCGTTGAAGAAGGCCAGGATCAGGAACAGCACCGAATGTACCGGGTTGCGCGCCGATATCACCATAATGCCCGAGGATATCGCCACGGCGGCGAAGGCGTAGAAGGCGAGCGCCTGGATGATCATGGTCCCCTCCGCCGCCGGGTTATCTGTAAGGCGCGTCGAGGGACAGATTCGAGGCGATCTCCGCCTCCCAGCGGTCGCCATTCGCCAGCAGCTTGTCCTTGTCGTAGAACAGCTCCTCGCGGGTCTCGGTGGCGAATTCGAAATTGGGCCCTTCGACGATGGCGTCGACCGGGCAGGCCTCTTGGCAGAGGCCGCAGTAGATGCACTTGGTCATGTCGATGTCGTACCGGGTCGTCCGCCGGCTGCCGTCGGCGCGCGCCTCGGCCTCGATGGTGATCGCGAGCGCCGGGCAGATCGCCTCGCACAGCTTGCAGGCGATGCAGCGTTCCTCGCCGTTGGGATAGCGTCTGAGCGCGTGCTCGCCGCGAAAGCGCGGGCTGAGCGGTCCCTTTTCATAGGGATAATTCACCGTGACCGGGCGCCGGAACATGTAGCGCAGCGTCAGCCACATGCCCGAAACCAGCTCGAACAAGAGCAGGGAGCGCGCGGAACGGTCGAGCGTCGCCATGATCCCTCCTCAGCCCGGCAGCCAGCCGAAGAAAGTCAGCACGCCCGCCGTGGCCACCAGCCAGAACAGCGACAGCGGCAGGAATACCTTCCAACCGAGCCGCATCAGCTGGTCGTAGCGGAAGCGCGGAAATGTCGCTCGAACCCACAGGAACCCGAACAGCACGCCGGCTATCTTGAGCCCGAACCAGATCGGACCGGGAATCCAGGTGAAGGGCGCCACATCGACGGGCGGCAGCCAGCCGCCCAGAAACAGCACGCTGGTCATGGCGCTCATCAGGATCATGTTGGCGTATTCGCCGAGATAGAACAGCGCGAAGGGCATGGCCGAGTATTCGACGAAGAACCCGGCAACCAGTTCGCTTTCGCCCTCGACCAGGTCGAAGGGCGAGCGGTTGGTTTCGGCTAGGCCCGAGATGAAGAACACCACGAACATCGGGAACAGCGGCAGCGCGAACCAGACCTTCCTCTGCGCCTCGACCACGGCGGACAGATTCAAGGAGCCGACGCACAGCAGCACGCTGACGATGACGAAGCCGATCGAGACCTCGTAGGACACCATCTGCGCCGCCGCGCGCAACGCGCCGAGGAAGGCGTATTTGGAATTCGACGACCAGCCGGCCATGATGATGCCGTAGACGCCGAGCGAGGAGATGGCGAAGAGATAGAGCACGCCGACGTTGATGTTGGCCAGCACCACCCCCTTGTCGAACGGGATCACCGCCCAGGCGACCAGGCTCAGCACGAAGGTCAGGATCGGCGCCGCGATGAAGACGCCGCGATTGGCGCCGGTCGGGATCACCGTCTCTTTCATCAGCAGCTTGAGGCCGTCGGCCAAAGGCTGGAACAGGCCGAAGGGACCCACCACGTTCGGCCCTTTGCGGAGCTGCGCCGCCGCCAGCACCTTGCGCTCGGCGTAGGTCAGATAGGCCACCGCCAGAAGCAGCGGCACGATGATCGCCAGAACCTCGGCGATCATCAGCGCGGTCGGCCAGCCATAGATGCGCCAGATGTCAGCCATCGGTGCCGGTCTTCTCCTGCTCGCGCTTCAAGGCATCGGCGCACTCCGCCATGGTGGGCGAGGCGCGGCTGACGGCGTCGGTGCGGTGGAAATCGGATATGGGATAAACGAAGGGCGCCGCCGCAAGCGGCCCTTCCGCGCCGAACTTGCCCCAGGCCGAGCGCGGCGCGTCGTCGATATGCGTGAAGACGGGATTGGCCGCGGCCAAACGCCGGCGCAGCGCGCCCAGGCTGTCATAGGGCAGCTTGTGGCCCAGAACCTCGGACAAGGCGCGCAGGATCGTCCAATCTTCGCGCGCATCGCCCGGCGGGAACACGGCGCGGCGGCCCAGCTGCACGCGGCCTTCGGTGTTCACATAGGTCGCGTCTTTCTCGGTATAGGCGGCGCCGGGCAGCACCACGTCGGCGCGCGTGGCGCCGGCATCGCCGTGATGGCCCTGATAGATGACGAAGGCCTTGCCCAGCCGTTTCATCTCGATCTCGTCGGCACCCAGCAGATAAACCACCTCGATCTCGCCCTTCGCCGCGCCCGCCAGAATCCCCGCCACATCCTTGCCGCCCGGCCCGGGCACGAAGCCCAGATCGAGCCCGCCGACGCGCGCGGCAGCGGTGTGCAACACGTTGAAGCCGTTCCAATCCTCGCGGATCATGCCCGTGCCCATAGCCAGCTTGCGCGCGAGGGCGAGAATGGCCGCGCCGTCCTTGCGCGCCAACGCACCCATGCCAAGGATCAGCATCGGCTTTTTCGACGCTTTGAGGGTCTCGCTCCATTCGTGCTTGCCGGCGGCCAGTTCCTTGAGCGTCTCCGGCCTGGAGCCAAGCGGAACGGCGGGATATGTCAGATCGCGCTTGGGTCCGATCACGCCGACCTTGAAGCCGCCCTGAAGCCAGCGCTTGCGCAAGCGCGCGTTGATGATCGCCGCCTCGACGCGTGGATTGGTGCCGATGAGCAGACAGGCATCAGCCTGTTCGATCCCGGCAATGGTGGTGTTGAACACATAGCTCGCGCGGCAGGACGGATCGAGCGCGGCTCCGTCCTGGCGGCAATCGAGATTGGGCGAACCCAACGCCGCCATAAGATCCTTCAGGGCGACCATCGCCTCGCAATCCACCAGATCGCCGGCGATCGCGGCGATGCGGGAACCCGCCACGCCTTTGAGCCGCACAGCTATGGCGGCGAAAGCTTCCGGCCATGTCGCCTCTTCGAGCTTGCCCGCTTTGCGAATCAAAGGCCGGTCGAGGCGGCGCTTGACCAAGCCGTCGACGGCGAAGCGGGTTTTGTCGGAAATCCATTCCTCGTTCACATCCTCGTTGAGCCGCGGCAACACGCGCAGCACCGAAGGGCCGCGCGCATCGACG
>DATNMV010000054.1:0-12662 GCA_035602175.1 Allostellaceae bacterium | reverse complement strand
TCCTTGATGAAGACCTGGGCGCGCTGCTGCAGCTCCTTGGCCACGTCTTCCTCGAAGCCCTCAATGCCCGAAAGCTCGTTCAGGGGCACGAAGGCGACGTCCTCGACCGAGGTGAACCCCTCGGTGACGAGCAGATGGGCGATGACGTCGTCGACGTCCAAGGCCTGGATGAAGAGCGCGGAGCGGGTACGGAACTCTTCCTGCCGGCGCTCGCTTTCCTCGGCCTCGGTGAGAATGTCGATGTCCCAGCCGGTCAGCTGCGAGGCGAGCCGCACGTTTTGCCCGCGCCGGCCGATGGCCAGCGAGAGCTGATCGTCGGGAACCACGACCTCGATGCGCCGCTGCTCCTCGTCCATCACCACCTTGGCGACCTCGGCCGGGGCGAGCGCGTTGACCACGAAGGTCGCCGGATCCTGCGACCAGGGAATGATGTCGATCTTCTCGCCCTGCAGCTCGGCCACCACGGCCTGGACGCGCGAGCCGCGCATGCCGACGCAAGCACCGACCGGATCGATGCCGCTGTCGTTGGAGATGACGGCGATCTTGGCGCGCGAGCCCGGATCGCGCGCCACGGCGCGAATCTCGATGATGCCGTCGTAGATTTCCGGCACTTCCTGGGCGAACAGCTTGGCCATGAATTGCGGATGGGTGCGGGAGAGGAAGATCTGCGGCCCGCGCACTTCCTGGCGCACGTCGTAGATATACGCGCGCACGCGCTCGCCCTGGCGGAAGCTCTCGCGCGGCAAAAGCTCGTCGCGACGCAGAATCGCCTCGGCGCGGCCCAAATCGACCACGACGTTGCCGAACTCGACACGTTTGACCAAGCCGTTGACGATCTCGCCGACGCGGTCCTTGAACTCCTTGAATTGGCGCTGGCGTTCGGCGTCGCGCACCTTCTGCACGATCACCTGCTTCGCCGTTTGCGCGGCGATGCGGCCGAAATCGATCGGCGGCAAGGGGTCGGTCAGGAAATCGCCGATCTCGGCCTCGGGATTGATCTTCTTGGCCGCCTCGAGCGGAATCTGGGTCGCCTCGTTGACCACCGGCTCGGCCACTTCGCGAAAGCGCATCAGCTTGATCTCGCCGCTCTTGCGGTCGATCTCGGCGCGGATGTCGTATTCCTGGCCGTATTTGGAGCGGCCGGCCTTCTGAATCGCTTGCTCCATCGCCTGCAACACTTCGTCGCGGTCGATGCCCTTGTCGCGGGCGACGGTGTCGGCGACCTGGAGCAGTTCCAGGCGGGGATAATTGGCGGCGGTTTGCGTGGCCATGATTCTATTCCTCGGTTGCGTCTTAGCTGCGCGGTCCGGTCGCAGCGATCAATTCATCGGTCAGGACGAGCTTGGCGCGGGTGATTTCGGCCAAGGGCAGAAGCACGATCGATTCCTCGGTGCGCAGCTTGGCGGCGTCGCCCTCGACGCCCAACAGCTTGCCGCGGAAGCGGCGGCGGCCTTCTTGCGGGCGGGCCAGCTCGATCTTGGCCTCGAAGCCGGCGAAGCGCTCGTAATCCTCGCGGCGCAGCAGGGGCCGGTCGATGCCGGGCGAGGTGACCTCGAGCACATAGGATCCCGGAACCGGATCCTCGACATCGAGAATCGCCGAGACCGAGTTGCTGATGAGTTCGCAATCCTCCACCGCCATGGCGGCGCCGTCGCGGCGCTCGGCCATCACCTGCAGCGTCGGGCACTCGCGGCCGCCGGTGAAAACCGCGCGCAGCAGGCGATAGCCCATCGCCTCGAGCGAGGGTGCGATCAAGGCCTCGATGCCTTTGGCGTCGATCAACGTTCTAATTCCTGTTCCTGCGGGCCGAAGCCCCAAATAAAAAGTGGGCCGCCGGCCCACCGTTGAAACCTCCCCGATCTCACAGATCCGGGGCTATGGGACTCTTCTTATTATTGGCGGTGAATATAGTGCAATTTCGCCCTTCTGCAAGGGCGGCGAGGAATCCAACCCCGTGACCTAACCCTTTCGCCGGTAAAGGAAAAATCGCGCGGGTTCGCCCGAAACCGCCTTTTGCTCATAGCGCGTCGGCGGCCAGTCGGCGGGCCGCGCCCGCCATGCGCCTGCGCCCAGCGCCACCGCCGCGAAGGCGTCCTGCGATCCCAACAGCTCTTCCATCCACGCCGCGTAATCGGGATCGTCGGTGGCAAGCCGCAGTTCGGCCCCCGGCCGCATCGCGCGCGCCAGCAGGTCGAGCGTTTCGCGCGAAACCATGCGCCGCTTCTTGTGGCGTTCCTTGGGCCAGGGATCGGGAAAGAGGATGAACACGCGGCCGAGCGAGCGCGCGGCCAGCCGGTCGAGCAGCAGCAGCGCGTCATCGGCGAAGATCCGGATGTTGCCGAGTCCTTGGCTTGCCACGGATGCGAGCAGCTTGGCGATGCCGTTTTCGAACACCTCGGCGCCGATGAACCCGATCCCGGGATGCGTCGCCGCCTGCGCCGCCAGATGCTCGCCGGCGCCGAAGCCGATCTCGAGCCAAGCTTCCTCCGCGGGCGGCGAAAACAGCCGGCGTGGATCAAGCTCGCCCGCCGCCGGAAGTTCGACGCGCAGCAGCGGCAGCTGCGTGTCCATCAGGGCGCGGTGGCCCTTCCGCAGCTTGCGGCCGCGGCGGCGGCCATAGAGACGGCGTTTCGCATCATGCGGCGATGCCGCGCCGGTGGTAATGGGCGTCATGGGGCGGATGGGACAGGCGGGGAGCCGCGCCGTCAAGCGGCTTGGCGGAAGATGGCGGGAAGGCGGAGGATCAGTCGTCGGAAAAAGTGCCGGCGATCGCCTTGGCCAGATCGAAGACGCGGCGGCGCAGCTGCACGTCGGTGATCTTGAGATAGGCGCGAACCAGCTCCAGCGTCTCCCGCTTCATCATCGGCTCGGCCTGGTAGGAGGATTCGGGCTCGTGCGTGCCCTTGGGCTTGGGCTCGCCCTTGACCGGCGAACCGACCAGACCCGGAGCCATCTCCTCGAAGAAAAACGATACCGGCACGTCGAGCACGCGCGACAGGTCGTAGAGCCGGCTGGCGCCGATGCGGTTGGCGCCGCGCTCGTATTTCTGCACCTGCTGGAAGGTGAGGCCGATGGCCTGACCGAGCTTCTCCTGGCTCATGCCCAACAGCGTGCGGCGCAACCGCAGCCGCGCGCCCACATGCACATCGACAGGGTTGGGGCCGCCGCCTTTGCCGCGGCGATCCCGGCCGCCGGTGGTTGGAGTCATGATGACCTAAGGTTCAAGTTTCTGGTTACTTGGGGGTAAGGTTATTCATGCTCTTGTATGCGGTCAACCGGTGAAGCAAACGGGAATTATTCTAATAAGCCCGGTTTCTCCTTTGAACGGCGGGAATTTCGCTCAATAGGTGTAACCAGTGCCGCAGTTGCTAGCCCCAAGAGCAGCAAGGCCAGATAGGCCTGGTCGCCGAAACGGGCATAGGGCGTCGGCGGCAGAGGCTGCGGCAGAGGCACGTCGAGCACGCCCACGTCGTCGAGACCGAGTCGCGCCACCACCCGGCCGAGCGGATCGATCATCGCCGAGACGCCGTTATTGCCGTCGCGCGCCAGCGGCAATCCCTGCTCGACGGCGCGCAGCCGCGCGATCGCCAGATGCTGGAACGGCCCCGAGGTGAATCCGTACCAGGCATCGTTGGTGATGTTGAGCAGCCAGGCGGGACGGCGGGCGGGGTCCACCGCCGCTTCGGGAAAGATCGCCTCGTAGCAGATGAGCGGGCTGAAGGGCGGCAGGCCGGGGACATTCAGCGTCGCCGGGCCGCCGCCGGCGGAGAAATCGACCGTGCCGGGGGTGATCTTGTTGATCGGAAGAACGCCGCGCAACGGAACATATTCTCCGAACGGCACGAGGTGATGCTTGTCGTAGGTGGCGAGGATGTCGCCCTTGGGATCGAGCACGGCCACGCTGTTCCAGAACTGCGCGAGCGGGGCCGGCGGCGGATTGCCGCGCACCGTGCCGGAGATCACCACGCCGCCCGCCGGCGCCGCCCGGGCCAACGCCAGGCGCGCGTCGTCGTCGCGATCGAGGAAGGGCGGCCCGGCGTTCTCCGGCCAGATCACCGCCGCGATCGCGTCGAATCCGGGCGACAAGGTCAGGCCCAGGGTGCGGCGGAAATCGGCGACCCGCGCCTGCGGATCGTTGACCAGGCTTTGCGGGATCGAGGGCTGAACCAGGCGCAAGGTGACGTTGGGCACGTCCTGGCGCGGATTCGCGTGGAGCCGCCAGGCGCCGAATCCTGCCAGCGCCGCGATGATCGCCAGCGCCGCGAGCGCGGGTGTTGCGCGCGCGCCCGAAGCCGCGCCCAGCCGCGCCGGCAACGCGGCCGCCAGCACTGTCAGGAAGCTCAGCCCGTAAATCCCGAAGACCGATCCCGCCTGCAACACCGCGAGGCCGCCGGGAAATCCGCCCGACCAGGCATAGCCCACCAGGTTCCACGGGAAGCCGGTCAGGACATTGCCGCGCACATATTCCAGAACCGACCAGCAGAACGCGAGCATGATGATCCGCGACGTCCCGCTCAGCCGCAGGCTGCGCGCGGCGTAATCGCTTGCCGTCAGCGCCACGCCGGTGAAGATGCCGAGCGCGGCCGGCAAGACCAGTTCGGCAAACGGCATCAGCCACCAGAATTGCCGCCAATCGACCGTAAGCGCGACGCCGATCCAATAGAGCCCGGCCATGAAAAATCCCGCGCCGAAGCTCCAGCCCAGCGCGAAGGCCTGGCGTCCGTCGCGGCTGCCGTCGGCCAGCCAGACCAGGCCGCCGAAGGAAATCAGCAAGACCGGGGTCATGTCGACGGGCGGCAGCGCCGCCGCGGCCAGCGCCCCCAGGAGAAACGCCCAGAGATAGCGGCGCCAGCCGGACAACGCCAAGACGTACAGCGCCAGGCGCTGCAACGGCATCAAGGCATCGCCGCCGCGCAGCAGAACGGGCGCCGCGTCAGCCACGCTTATTCGTCCGTATCCGGTAGGGATTGGGAATGCCGAGCCGGGCGAGGATCTGGGTCTCGAGCGCCTCGGTGCGCGCGGCCTCGGCCTCGCCGCGTTCGTGATCAAAGCCCAGGAGATGCAGCACGCCGTGGACCACCAGGTGCGCGGCGTGCTCGGCCAAGCTCTTGCCTTGGGCGTGCGCCTCGCGCGCCACCGTCTCGTAGGCCAGCACCACGTCGCCCAGCAGCACCATCGGCGCGCCGGGCGCGGTTTTCTCGGATGCCGGGAACGACAGCACGTTGGTCGGCTTGTCCTGGCGGCGGAATTCCCGGTTGAGATCGCGCACCGCCGCGTCGTCGGCCAGCACCAGCGACAATTCGGCTTTGGCGCCGGCGACCGCCTTGCCGCAGACCGCGAGCGCCGCCAGCGCCGCGTCCTGGCAAAGCTTGTCGATCCCCGGCAGCGCCTTGCGCCACAGCGCGCAGGGATCGGCCAGGTCGATTTCGACCTCGAGCGGTTTAGTCTTGGCCGCCATGGTCTTTCTTGGGGCCGCCCTTGAGACGGCGGTCATAGGCGGCGACGATGCGCGACACCAGCGGGTGGCGCACCACGTCGGCTTCGGTGAAACGGATCATGGAGATCCCCTCGATGCCTTCGAGCGTCTCGACCGCGTCGGTCAGGCCGGAGCGCGCGCCCTTGGGCAGGTCGATCTGGGACAGATCGCCGGTGATGGCCATGCGCGCGTTTTCGCCGAGCCGCGTCAGGAACATCTGCATCTGCACCGGCGTGGTGTTCTGCGCCTCGTCGAGGATGACATAGGCGTTGGCCAGCGTCCGGCCGCGCATGAAGGCCAGGGGCGCGATCTCGATGTCGCCCGAGCCGAGGCGCTTCATCACCTGCTCGCCGGTCAGCATGTCGTGGAGCGCGTCGTAAAGCGGGCGCAGATAGGGATCGACCTTCTCCTTCAGGTCTCCCGGCAAGAACCCTAGCCGTTCGCCGGCCTCGACCGCCGGGCGCGACAGGATGATGCGTTCGACCTGGCCGCTCATCAGCATGTCCACCGCCATGGCGACCGCCAGATAGGTCTTGCCGGTGCCGGCCGGCCCCAGGCCGAACACCATATCGTGGGTGCGGAGCGCCTTGACGTATTGCGCCTGAACCGGCCCGCGCGGGGTGATGCGCCGCCGGCGAGTGCGGATTTCCTCGCCCTCGCTCCAGGCACCCGAGCCGGATCCCTGCTGCGGCGCCATGCGCAAGGCGGCGTCGACCGCCGGCGCGTCGACTTCCAGGCCGCGCTTCAACCGGTCATAAAGCGCGGTCAGGGCGGTGCGGGCGAGATCGGCGCGCGAAGCCGGGCCCGAGATCGCCACCCGGTTGCCGCGCGAGGCGAGCGCCACGCCGAGCGCGCGTTCGATGCGCTCGAGATGCTTGTCGCCCTCGCCGAACAATTGCGGCAACAGGGAATTGTCGTCGAACGCCATCTGCAGCCGGGCTTGCGCCTCGCGGGCATGGGCGCTGGCGAGCTCGCGCGGGTTCACGCGGCGTGCTCTTCGCCCGGATGCCGGACCAGGATTCCGGCGAGGCTGTTGGGCTCGATGCCGGCGACGGCAATCGCGGCGACGCGGCCCAACAGCGCGGGCGACGCCGCGGCATGGACCGGCTGGAGCCAGGGGCTGCGCCCGGCGAGCTGGCCGTGGTGACGCCCCGGTTTCTCGAACAGCACCGGCAAAGTGCGGCCGACGAAGCCGCGGTTAAAGGTTTTCTGCTGCTGCGCGAGCAAATCCTGCAGCCGGGCGAGGCGCTCGTTCTTCAATGCGTCCGGCACCTGGTCCGCGCGCGAAGCGGCGGGGGTGCCGGGGCGGGAGCTGTATTTGAACGAGAAGGCCTGGACGAATCCGATGTCGCGGACGAGGTCGAGCGTGGCGGAGAAATCCGCCTCGCTTTCACCGGGAAATCCGACGATGAAATCCGAGGAGAAGGCGATGTTGGCGCGCGCACGGCGCAGGCGCTCGATGATGCAGCGGTAGTCACCCGCGGTGTGGCGACGGTTCATCTCCGCCAGCACGCGGTCCGAGCCCGATTGCACCGGCAGGTGTAGCAAGGGCATGAGCTTTTCCTCTTCGCCGTGCGCCGCGATCAGTTCTTCGTCCATGTCCTTCGGGTGCGAGGTGGTGTAGCGCAGCCGGAGCAAGCCCGGAACGGCGGCGAGTTCGCGGATGAGCCGCCCCAACCGCCATTCGCCGCCGCCGGAAGCGGCGCCGTGATAGGCGTTGACGTTCTGGCCCAGGAGCGTGATCTCGCGCGCGCCCCGCTCGACCAGGCGTTTTGCCTCGTCGAGCAAGGATTCGACCGGCCGCGAGAATTCCGCTCCGCGCGTATAGGGCACGACGCAGAAGCTGCAGAACTTGTCGCAGCCTTCCTGCACGGAGAGAAACGCGCTGATGGCTTGCCCGCCCGGAGCCGGCAGATGATCGAATTTGGATTCGGGCGGGAATTCGGTCTCGACCCGGCGTTCGCCGCGTTCGGCGGCCTCGACCAGCCCGGGCAGGCGGTGGTAGCTCTGCGGTCCCACCACGATGTCGACGCCCTTGGCGCGCTTCAGGATTTCCGCCCCCTCGGCTTGCGCCACGCAACCCGCCACGGCAACCACGAGCGTTCCGCCTGATTTCAGCTTGCGCGCCTTCAGCGGCATGAGCCGTCCCAGATCGGAGAACAGCTTCTCCGCCGCCTTTTCGCGGATGTGGCAGGTGTTGAGCAGGATCATGTCGGCTTCGGCGGGCGAGGCGGCCGGTTCATAGCCGGCGGGCGCCATCAACTCCGCCATGCGAGCGGAATCGTAGACATTCATCTGGCAGCCGTAAGTCTTGACGTAGAGCTTCTTCACCACCGGCTCAACCACTCCTCACTTTGGCACCCCCTACTTTGGCGCTCCTTCATCGGCCTTCTCTCATTGGGCCGCCAGCTCCGCCGCCGGGGCCGTTACGTGCGGCGGCATGGAGGTTTCCGCCGCCCGCCCGGACAGCGCCGCCTCGAGCCCCGCCGCCACGATGCGCCGGCAATGCTCGGCCAGCTCCTTGCGCGAGGCGAAATCGCGGGCGCGCACCGGCGGATGGAAGGTCACCACCGCCGTCAGGCGGCCGAGGCCGAGCACGGTCCAAAGATGCGGGGCCAATTCCATGTCGCCGTACCAGGCGAAGAGGGGGCGATAGAACCGCCCGAGCGGCATGCCGTCAAGCCGCGTATAAGCGACGGAAACCGGCTGTACCGCGACATCGTGGCGAAGGGCGGCTTCCTCGACCGCGGCGAAGAGCGAACTCTTGAAGGGCAAAAGGCGCAGCCCGTCGCCGCTGGTGCCTTCCGGAAAAAGGATCAGATTGTCGCCTTCCGCGAGCCGTTGCTCGATGGCGTCGCGCTGGCGGCTGACGCTGCGAACCTTGCGGTCGATGAACACCGTGCGTTGCAGCTTCGCCAGCCAGCCGAAGAGCGGCCAGGAGGCGACGTCGGACTTGGAGACGAAGAAGCCCGGGATCGACGCGCCCAGAATCTCGATATCGAGATAAGAGGCGTGGTTCGCCACGAACAGCGTGGGCCCGGAAGCCGCCGGCGCGCCGCGGCGGTCGATTTCGATGCCCAGGATGCGGCACACCATGCCGTGATAGAAACGCGGCAGGCGGGCGGAAAGACGTTTGCACCCAAACAGCACCAGCACGGCCTGCACCGGCATCAACGGCAGGGTCAAGGCGAACCACGCCACCATCCGCAACAGGCGAAGCATCCGTCCGGGCGATGTCATCAGGCGACGGCGTCCGCGCGCGCGCGACGCTCGTAATGGCGGTAATATTTCTCGGTGACCAGGTCGGTCTTCACCAGGACACACACATCCGTCGTGTTGAATTGATGATCGACAACCGCGCCGTCGCCGACGAAGCCGCCCAGGCGCAGATAGCCCTTGAGCAGCGGCGGCAACAGCGGCAGCGCTTGGGCCGGGTTGATGGAATCCTTCGGCTGACGGTTCATCTCGACGAAGCGTTCGGGCAGCGCGCGGGCGCGCAACTCCGGCGGCGCCAGGTGATAGTGGTAGAGATAGGAAAGCGGCAGCGCCAAACCGTCGGGATCGGTGCCGGGCAGGCTGGCGCAGCCGAACATCAGCTCGATGCCGTAATGGAAGACGTAGGCGGCGATGCCGCGCCACAGGAGCTGCATGGTGGCGCGGTTGCGCGAGGCGGATTCGACGCAGGAACGGCCCAGCTCCAAAAGCGCGCCAGGATAGGCTTCGATCCGGGAAACATCGTATTCGCTCGCGGTGTAGAAGCGCCCGTGGCGCCGCGCCGCGGCGCGCCTGATCAGGCGATAGGTTCCCACCACCGCGTCGCCGCCCGCGCCTTTCGCCTGGTCGATCACCAGCAGATGATCGCAGACGCGGTCGAAGGCGTCGAAATCGCGCTGTGCCAGCGCCATCTCCATGGTCGGGTGCGCGCCCATCTCCTGATAGAACACGCGGTAGCGCAGCGCCTGCGCCGCTTCAATGTCGGCGGGGGTCTCGGCCAACCGCACCTGCAGCGCGCCGAAGCGCACATCGACGATGCGCGTCTCGGTCCGGCGGGCGATGGCTGATTTTCTCATGCGCGGGGACGGCTCATTTCTTGGCGGCGGCTTTTCCGTTCGGCACAGCGAACAGTTCCAGGCGGTGATCCACCAGCTTGTAGCCCAGGCGCGCGGCCACTTCGCGCTGCAGCTTCTCGATCTCCTCGTTCTTGAATTCGATCACCCGCCCGCTTTGCAGATCGATCAGGTGGTCGTGATGTTCGGTCGGCATCTCCTCGTAGCGCGCGCGGCCGTCGCCGAAATCATGGCGTTCGAGGATGCTCGCTTCCTGGAAGAGCCGCACGGTGCGGTAGACCGTGGCGATCGAGATCTTGGGATCGACGGCGGCGGCACGGCGATGCACCGCCTCGACATCGGGATGGTCGGCGGAATCCGACAACACCCGCGCGATGACCCGGCGTTGCTCGGTCATCTTCAGGCCCTTGTCGATGCAGAGCTGTTCGAGACGGGACGGCATGCTCAGCCGCCAGTGCCGGTCTTCGCCATGGCGAAATTATAGACCAAGGCCGGATGATCGCCTATAGCCCGGCGCGCCCGGCAAAAGCCCGACGATCCGTGACAATGCGGTGACGCGGCGGGCGATTGGTCAGCTTGCCTTGGCCTGCCGGCCGCGGGTGCCGAGGCCGATATCCTTGGCAAGCTTGGAGCGCTGGCGGGCGTAATTGGGCGCCACCATCGGGTAGTCCGCCGGCAGGCCCCAGCGCTCGCGATAGGCGTCGGGGGTCAAATTGTAGGCGGTCTTGAGGTGGCGCTTCAGCATCTTCAGCTTCTTGCCGTCCTCGAGACAGACGATGTAGTCGGGATGAATCGATTTCTTGATGTGGACCGCCGGGCGGGGCCGGTCCGCCGCGCCCGCGGGCGCCTTGCCGATGCCGGCGAGCGATTGATAGACCTGATCGATCAGCTGCGGCAGATCCGCGGGCGCCACGCTGTTATTGGAGACGTGGGCGGCGACGATCTCGGTGGTGAACTCGAGCAGGCTGCTCGGGGCCGTTTTTTCAGTCATGGCAAGAAGTTCCTTTGGGATTCTGCGCGGATGTATAAGTATTTTGCTTGCCGCGCGCAATATATATTGCGGCTTGACCTTCAATTTCTCCCGCTATAATGGAAAAAACCTTAAAACTCCCGCGCCAACATGACGGCGTCGACCGGCGGCGCGTCGCCGCGGCGGTAGTAACCGGCGCGCCGGCCGATGGGCGCGAAACCGCAGCTCGCGTAGAGCTTGAGAGCCGGGCCGTTATCCGCGGCAACCTCCAGCACGAGTCGCGGGGCTTTGGCTTCCCGCGCCAACGCCGCGAGATCGGCCAGCAGCGCGCGGGCGACGCCCCGGCGGCGGGCATCGGGCGCGACGCACAGCGTCAGAATCTCGGCCTCGCCCGCCACCACCAGCGCCAGTAGAAAACCCGCTGGCGCATGCCCGCCGCTTTCGATCACGCGCGCACGCATCGCCGGCAACGCGACCAGGCTGGCGAGCGAATTCCGGTCCCAGGGCTCGAAGGGAAATGCCAGGGCATGGAGCCGCGCCAGCGCCTCGACATCGCCGGGCGCGACGTCGCGCGGCCGAGGCGGTTCGGGTTTCAAATTCCCGCCTTGACGCCGGGGGTCTTCCGCGCGCGCGGCGACGTCGTATCGGGCGCGCGCAGATAAAGCGGACGCGGCGGCGCGGCTTCGCCCTTTTGCCATATCGCCAGGCCGAGACGCGCGACAGCGGCGGGGTCGGGCGGGCCCGATCCCGCCGCGATTTCGGCGTCGCGGTGCTTGAGCCGGGGCAGCAGCCTTGCGGCGGCGTCGCCGGTTAAAAGCAGCTTGCCCGCCGGCAGGAAAGCCTCGAGATCACGCGGATGGACCAGCGCGCCTGCGCCGAGCGCTTCGCCCGAAGCCGCGAATGCCTGCAGATAAAATTCCTCGCGCTTGGATTCGATGGCGGCGACCAGAACGCGGCCCTCGCGCACTTGCGGCGGCACCGCAGCCGCGGCTGCCGCGAAATTCGACACCCCCGCCGCCGGAATTCCCGTCGCTAAGGCCAAGCCGCGCGCGGCCGCCAGGCCGATGCGGATGCCGGTGAAGCCGCCCGGCCCGGTCGTCACCGCGATCAGATCGAGTTCGCCGGGAGCGAGTCCCGCCTCTTTCAAAGTCTCGGCGATCAAGGGCATCAGCCGCTCGGCCTGGCCGCGCTCCATGCTTTCCGCGCGCCGGGCTAAAACGTTTGCGCCCGCCAACACCGCGGCGGCGCAGCCGCGTCCGGCGCAGTCGAAGCCCAGGACTTTGAAGGCTTTAGGCTCTTTCGCCATGGCGCCGATCATAACCTGCTGCGACAATGGGGTCATGGCGCTCGAGGAGATTTCGCCGCAGGGATTCGATGTCCTGATCGACATCGCCTATGCCACGCCCGACAATTTCACCGGCAGACCGGTCTATGCCAGGCCCGGCTGTTATCTCCACGCCGACGCGGCGGAGGCTTTGAAACGCGCCGTGGCCTTGGCGAATCCCTTGGGCTATCGGCTCAAGATCTTCGACGCCTTCCGCCCGAGCGAGGCGCAATGGGCGTTGTGGAATTTCCGCCCCGATCCCGAATTCCTCGCCGACCCGCGCAAAGGCTCGCCGCATTCGCGCGGCGTGGCGGTCGACCTCACCCTAGTCGACGGCGCGGGCAAGGAACTGGACATGGGCACCGGCTTCGACGCCTTCACGCCGCTCTCGCATCACGCCAGCACCGGGATTCCCGCAGCGGCGCAGAAGAACCGTTTGCTGCTCTTGGGATTGATGAGCGCGGCGGGCTGGGATTTCTACAAGAACGAGTGGTGGCACTACCAGCTTTTCGACAGCAAGCGTTACAAGCTGCTGTCGGACGCCGATCTGCCGGTGCCGATGATGCCGAGAAAAATTCCGGCTTAACTCGCCCGGAAAACTAGACCGCGCGAACCTCGGTCACTTCCGGAACGTAATGGCGCAGCATGTTCTCGATGCCGGCCTTCAGGGTCGCGGTCGAGCTGGGGCAGCCCGAGCACGAGCCCTGCATGTGGAGATAGACCACGCCTTCGGCGTAATGGTCGAAGATGATGTCGCCGCCATCCTGCGCCACCGCGGGACGCACGCGGGTCTCCAGCAATTCCTTGATCTGCGCCACCACCTCG
>DATNMV010000053.1:0-4808 GCA_035602175.1 Allostellaceae bacterium | reverse complement strand
TTGGCGGCGCGGGTACTGCCGCCGGCGAGGTTCTGCGCCAGACGGTCGGCGGCCTGGTTTTCGCCGACATCGCCAGGCTCGAGCCGCGCCGCCACCACGCTGGCGAAGCCGCCCTCTTTGAGCGCGGCGAGATCGGCGGCGCTCAGTACCCTGCCTTTCTTGAACACGCGCGCATCCGCCCGGAGGCTGTGCGCCAGGATCGCGCCGAGGGCTTCGCCGAGTGGCGTGTCGCCGAATTTCATGCGGCCGGCGCGGCGGCTTTTCCGCGCGCCGCCTTTTCCTTCAGCCGGTCGGCGCGCAGCACCTGGGTGATCTGCGCCAGCGCCGAAACCGCGATCTCGGCCGGCGAAACCGCGCCGATATCGAGCCCGAGCGGCCCGTGGATGCGGGCAAAATCCGCGTCCTTGAAGCCCAGCTCCGCCAGCCGCGCGAGCCGCGCCGCATGGGTCTTTCGCGAACCGAGCGCGCCGATGTAGAAGGCGTCCGAGCGCAGCGCCGCCGCCAGCGCCGGATCGTCGAGCTTGGGGTCGTGGGTCAAGGTCACGATCGCCGAGCGCCGGTCCGGCTTGAGGCGTTGCAGCGCCTCGTCCGGCCATTCGGTCGACAGCGAAACGCCGGGAAAGCGCTCGCCGCTGGCAAAAGCGCTGCGCGGGTCGATCACGGCGACCTGGTATCCGGCCAGCGCCGCCATCTGCGCCAGCGGCTGGGCGATATGCACCGCGCCGATAATGACGAGACGGAGCTTGGGATTGAACACCTCGATGAAGACCGCGCCGTCTGGCGACTCGACGGTGACCGAGCAGTCATCGGCGAGGGCGCGCTTCACAGCCGCAAGGCCAGTCGCGTCTAGTTTTAGATTTCCTTCAAAATCAGACCCTTGTATTAAAATTTGAAAGCCGTTTCTTAAGTTGGTGGCGAGCGCGGCGGCCTTGCCCGTGCGCGACGCCTCGATCGCCTTTTGAAGCAATCCGAGCTTCATTCGACCTTCTCGACGAAGACTTGGATCTTGCCGCCGCAGGCCAGCCCCACTTCCCAGGCCTGTTCGTTGGTGACGCCGAAATCCAGCAGCCGCGGCTTGCCGTCCTTGATCGCTTCCAGTCCCTGCTCGATCACCGCGCCCTCGACGCAACCGCCCGAGACCGAGCCCAAGAACGAGCCGTCATCCGAAACCGCGAGCTTCGCGCCCACCGGACGCGGCGAGGAGCCCCAGGTCGAGACCACGGTGGCCAGCGCCACGCCCTTGCCGGAGCCGCGCCAATCGGCGGCTTTTTGCAGAATTTCCTCGTTGTCGCCCATCTCAGCTCGCTTTCTGTTCCAGTTCCGGCCGCCAATCGGCGGCGGCTTCCAGCCGGCGCGGCCCGCTCTTGGCCAAGGCCGCGACCAGCGCCTCGAGGCTTTCGAGATTATGCACCGGCCGGAATTCATCCACATGGGGCAGGATCGCCCGCATTCCCAAGGATTTGGGAGCGAAGCCTTCGTAACGCAAGAGCGGGTTGAGCCAGATCAGCCGCCGACAGGATTTATGCAGCCGGTCCATCTCGGCCGCCAGCCCCGCGCCGCCGTCGCGGTCGAGCCCGTCGGAGATGAACAGCACCACCGCGCCCTGGCCCAGCACGCGGCGCGACCAGCGCCGGTTGAACTGCGCCAGGCTTTGGCCGATGCGCGTGCCGCCCGACCAATCCTCGACCGCCGCCGCCACCCGGTCGAGCGATTCATCGACGTCGCGGGTGCGCAGATAGCGGGTGATGTTGGTGAGCCGCGTGCCGAACAGGAAGGCATGGACGCGGCCGCGGTCGCGCGCCACGGCGTGGAGGAAATGCAGGAACAAACGGGTATAGCGGCTCATCGAGCCGGAGATGTCGCACAACACGACCAGCGGCGGCGGCCGCGTCGCGCGCTTCTTGCGCTTGAGCGCGATGATGCCGCCCGAACGGAGCTGCGCCTTGAGCGTGGCGCGCATGTCGATTCGCGCGCCCTGTGGATTAACGGCGAAGCGCCTGGTGGGATTCTCCGCGAGCACCAGCGCCAGCCGGCGCACCGCCGCACGCGCGCGTTCCATTTCTTCGTTCGACATCTGCTCGAAATCCATTTGGCGCAGCACTTCGCGCTCGGAGAAAGTCATGGCGGCGTCGAATTCCTGCTCGCGTTCGATCTCGCGCGCTTTATCCTCGCGGCCCGAGGCCAGCGCTTCGGCGAGCCGCCGGTTCATCTCCTCGGCGTCGGGATCGGCGACGGTGAGGCTCGGCAGCAGCAGACCCATCATCTTTTCCAGCAGCTTCGGATTGCGCCAGAAGATGTGGAACGCCTGGTCGAATATTTCGCGCTGGTCGCGGCGGTTGACGAACACCGCGTGCAGCGCCCAATAGAAATCGGCGCGGTCCTCGACGCCCACTTCGCGCACCGCCTCGACCGCGTTCAGCACCTTGCCCGGCCCCACCGGCAAGCCGGCGGCGCGCAAGGCGCGCGCGAAATACATGAGGTTGGCGAGGAGATTCCCGCCTTCCCGGGGGGCGGCGGCGCCTTCCATCGGATTATTTCGCGCCGGCGAGTTCGGCCTTGACCTGGGACAGCAGGCGTTCTGCCTCGCTGCCCTGGATCTTGGCGATGTCGTCCTGGTATTTGAGCAGCACGCCGAGCGTGTCGTTGATCGCCTCGGGCGTCAGCGCCAGCACGTCGAGCTGCGAGAGGGCGTGGGCCCAGTCGATGGTCTCGGCGATGCCCGGCAGCTTGAACAGATCGGGCGTGGCGCGCAGCTTCTGGACGAAAGCCACCACCTCGCGCGAAAGAGCGGCGGCGGTTCCCGGCGCCTTGAGCTTGAGGATCGCCAGCTCGCGTTCGGCGTTGGGATAGTCGATCCAGTAATAGAAGCAGCGGCGTTTCAGCGCGTCGTGAATCTCGCGCGTGCGATTGGAGGTAATGACGACGATGGGCGGTTCCTTCGCCTTAACAGTGCCGAGTTCGGGGATCGAGACCTGGAAATCGGACAGCACCTCGAGCAGATAGGCCTCGAACGGCTCGTCGGCGCGGTCGAGCTCGTCGATCAGCAACACCGGCGGCCCGGCGATGTCGGGCTTCAGCGCCTGGAGCAGCGGGCGCTCGATCAGGAACTTCTCGGAGAAAATTTCCTCCTCGACCGTGTCCTTGCTCTCGCGGCCGGATTCGGCGAGGCGGATCTCGATCATCTGCCGCGCATAGTTCCATTCATAGACCGCGGAGGCGACGTCGAGCCCTTCGTAGCATTGCAGGCGGATGAGCTTGCGGCCGAGCGTCTCCGCCAGAACCTTGGCGATCTCGGTCTTGCCGGTGCCGGCCTCGCCCTCGAGGAAGAGTGGGCGTTTCAGCGACAACGCCAGATGCACGGCGGTGGCCACGCTGCGGTCGGCGACATAGCTGCCCTTGCCCAGCAGGGCGAGGGTGTCGGAGACGGATTTGGCTGCGGCGGTCATGCCTCTTATGTAGAGGAAACGGGCCGAAACTTCCACCCGCGCAAGGCCGTAAGGCATTGGTGCGGCGCGCCTACTCTGCTATGCCTAGGCCCGCCGCCGGCCTTTCGGTTGCGGCGGCTGGGATCTTCCGGAGGTTGGCGGCGATGTTTCCCGAACGGTTGCGCGAAGGCTATCGCGCGTTCCGCGGCGGGCGCTTCGCCGGCGAGCGCTCGCGCTACGAAACGCTTGCCCGCACCGGCCAGCGGCCTGAGATCGTCGTCATCGGCTGCATCGATTCGCGCGCCGCGCCCGAGGCGATCTTCGACGCCGCGCCGGGCGAGCTGCTGGTGGTGCGCAACGTCGCCAACCTAGTGCCGCCATACGCGTCCGACCGGGAGTCGCCCCTCAGCACCAGCGCCGCGCTCGAATTCGCGGTGCAGGCGCTACGCGTCCGGCATGTCGTAGTGCTCGGCCACGCCTTCTGCGGCGGCATCGAGGCCTTCGCCGGCGGCCGGGCGCCGCTGTCGCCGGGCGACTTCATCGGCCGGTGGATGTCGCTGGTCGCTCCGGCGGCCGCGTCGCTCGGCCCGCGCGGCACGGACGACGGCAACTACCTGCGCCGGCTCGAACTGGCGGCGATCGAGCACAGTCTCGCGAACCTCATGACGTTTCCTTGGATCCGCGCGCGGGTCGAGCGCGGCGAGCTCGAATTGCACGGCGCCTATTTCGGCGTCGCCACCGGCCGCCTGCTAGTGCGCGACCCTGCGACCGGCCGCTTCGAGCCGGCTGGCGAAGGGAAAGACTAAGTTCGATTTAGCCGAGGCGACTTTCTATCCCGCCGCTTGCACTGCCCGCCGCGCCATCACGCCGACCAGATGCGCGCGGTATTCAGCGCTGGCGTGGATATCGGCGTTGAGCCCGTCGGATTTCTGCGCCACGGTCTTGATGGCGTCGGCGGAGAAATTCTTGGCGAGCGCCGCTTCCATCTCCTTCTGGCGGAACACCACCGGACCGGCGCCGGTGACGGCGACGCGCATGCCGTCCTTGGTCTTGGCCACGAACACGCCGACGATGGCGTAGCGCGAGGCCGGGTTGCGGAATTTCTCGTAGGCCGCTTTCTCCGGCACGGGAAACGATACCGCCGTCACAATCTCGCCGGGTTCGAGCGCTGTTTCGAACATGCCCTTGAAGAACGCATCGGCCGGAATCTTGCGCTTGTCGGTGACGATGGTCGCGTTGAGGGCTACCAACGCCGCCGGGTAATCCGCCGCCGGGTCGTTGTTGGAGATCGAGCCGCCGATCGTGCCGCGGTTGCGCACCGCCGGGTCGCCGATCAGCGAGGCCAAATGAGCCAGCGCCGGGATCGCTTTCTTGACCTCGGCC